>NZ_CALIAA010000073.1 GCF_938040765.1 uncultured Fretibacterium sp. | reverse complement strand
ACGCGCGATATCATAACAAAACGAAAAGGCAGATGTCAAGAAAAAACCCCAATTCCCATGCCCCTCACTTCGCCGGGCCGGGCAGGCTTCCCGCAAGCTGCCCGCAGGCCGCCATGATGTCCGCCCCGCGTTCCCGCCGCACCTCGAACTCGATCTTCAGCTCGGACAGGGCCGCGCAGAACGCCTTGATCCTCGGCTCGGGGGATCGATGCAGCTCCGGCTTCATCGGGATGGGGTTGAACGGGATCAGGTTGACGTAGGGCTCCAGGCCGTCGAGCAGCGCCGCCATCTCATAGGCGAGCTGCGGGTCGTCGTTGACCCCGTCGATCAGGGCATACTCTATCGTCACCCTCTCCCCCGTCCTCTTTCGGTAAAGATGAAGAGCCTCGACCAGTTTCGACAGGGGGCAGCTCCGGTTGATCGGCATCAGGCGCGAGCGCAGCGCGTCGTTCGGAGCGTGCAGGGACACGGAGAGCCTTATGGGGATCTCGAAGTCCGCCAGGTCGACGATCCCCTGGACGACGCCCGAGGTCGATATCGTGATATGCCGCGCCCCAAGCCCTCGCATCTTGGGATGGTTCAGCATGCGGATGCTCCCGAGAACGCTGTCGGCGTTCAGCAGGGGCTCGCCCATCCCCATGAAGACGATGTTGTTGATTCCCTGCTCGGCGCCGGCGTCCAGCCGACGCCGCTCCATCATGAGGAACTGCCCCAAGATCTCGCCCGGCGTCAGGTTCCGGGTAAAGCCCAGGGAGCCCGTGGCGCAGAACGCGCAGGCGAGCGGACAGCCCACCTGGCTCGAGATGCAGGCCGTCGTGTGGCCTCCATGATTCAGCAGGACGGACTCCACCCGCTCTCCGTCCGTCATCTGCCACAGGTACTTCCGGGTCCCGTCCCGGGACGCCTGCTCCCGGATCAGTACGGGCAGAGGCATGAGAAGGGAACCGCTCAGACGCTCCCGCAGGGACTTCGAAAGGTTGCTCATCTCATGATAGTTGAAGACCTTCCGGCCATAGATCCAGCCGCAGATCTGATCGGCGCGGAACCCCGGCTCCCCCCATTCCGCCATCCGTCCCCGCCATTCCTCGTAGGAGAGGGAAAGGGCG
>NZ_CALIAA010000072.1 GCF_938040765.1 uncultured Fretibacterium sp. | reverse complement strand
CTGCCAATCATAAAAATCCGTCTTATCCAAAGGACGAAGCCCCCCTCGATATGCCGACGAAGCCTCGCGGCCATATAGACACAAGCCCTCCGCGCTCTTGTCCGCGAAGGGCCTGCAATACTGTGAATCGAAAATAGCGAGCAGCTCATAAGCCGGGTTCTGTACACGGTAACCATTTATCTGGGAGACTCCTCGCGGAGGCCCTCGAGCGACCGTACCCGGGGGTCGGCGGGCCGCCTCATCCCCCCCTATTCGGTCTTGCTCCGGATGGGGTTTGCCAGGCACACGACTTACGCCGTATCCGGCAGGCTCTTACCCCGCCTTTTCACCCTTACCCCGGCGAGGGGCGGTCTGTTTTCTGTGGCACTTTCCTTCGGCTCGCGCCGACCGGGCGTTACCCGGCATCCTGCCCTGCGGAGCCCGGACTTTCCTCCGCGGCCCGAGGGCCGCGGCGGCTACCCGAGCTGCTCACCCGAACATTGTACCACTTTTCGTCCGGCGGGATCACGCGCTTTTTCTCACGTACAGCTCCAGGATCTTCAGCACCATCGCGGTGGCCTTCTCCATCGCCTGCACCGGGATGAACTCGAAGCGGCCGTGGTAGTTGTGACCGCCCGTGAAGAGGTTGGGGGTCAGGAGCCCGCGCCAGGAGAGCGCCGCACCGTCCGTGCCGCCGCGCATCGGGATGATGAACGGCTCGATGCCCAGCTCCCGCATCGCCTCCATCGCCGTCTCCGCGATGTGCATGCTCCCGGCCATCTTGTCGGCCATGTTGTAGTACTGATCCTTCATCTCCAGCTCGAACCGGTCCGCGCCGTACCTGTCCTGCATCCACTTCACGGCCCTCTCCATGAAGGCCTTGCGCTCCGCGAACCGTTTCGCGTCATGGTCGCGGATGATGAAGTACAGCTCGGCGGCCTCGGTCCTCGCGTCGAAGCGCGTGCAGTGGTAGAACCCCTCGTACCGCTCCGTGGCCGCGGGGGTCTCCGCGGGCGGGAAGAGCGACAGGAACTCGTGCCCCATCGTCACCGCGCTCAGCATCATGCCCTTGGCCGTTCCCGGGTGCACCGCCCGGCCCTTGATCCGCACCGACGCGTTCGCCGCGTTGAAGTTCTCGTAGCACACCTCGCCGATGGGGCCGCCGTCGAGCGTATAGGCGAAGTCCGCCCCGAACTTCCCGATGTCCAGCAGTTTCGCCAGGTGCCCCACCTCCTCGTCGGGGGTGAAGGCGACCTTGACGTCGCCGTGCTCGATCTCCGGGTGGTGAACCAGGTAATCCACCGCGCCCATCACCTCGGCCATGCCGGCCTTGTTGTCCGCGCCCAGCAGCGTGGTGCCGTCCGTCACCACGAGGTCCTGCCCCCTGTAGTTCGCCAGGAAGGGGAAGTCGCGGGGGGAGAGCACCACGCCCTCCGCCTCGTTCAGGACGACGTCGCCGCCGTCATAGTCCTTCACCACCCGGGGCCTGACGTTCCTGCCGGTCAGCTCGGTCGCCGTATCCAGGTGCGCGACGAAGCCGACGGCGGGCACCCTCTTCGCGGTGTTGCCGGGCAGCGTCGCCGTGACGTAGGCGTGTTCCGTCACCTCCACGTCCTTCAGCCCCAGAGCCCGCAGCTCCGCGCCCATCTCCTCGGCCAGGACGAGCTGGCCGGGGGTGCTGGGCACGGTGGGGGCATCCTGGACAGACTGAGTGTCGTAGGTTACGTACTTCAGAAAACGTTCGAGCGTCGAATACATGATTTGAGAAAATCTCCTTACCTATCGTCCAATTCGAAACGGCTCACTCGCGCGGAGGCAGCTCCGGCGCGGGCAGGATCTCCTTTTCCACCAGAAGTTCGTCGGGATCCGGATTCGGGGCCAGCTGGTCCGGGGAGACCGTGGGCTGCGGCACGGCCATCCCCTCCCGAAGCCCTCCCGCGAAGTGACAGGCCACGTGATGCCCGGGCAGGTGTTCCCGCAAGGGCGGGGTCTCCCGACGGCAGATGTCCTGGCAGTACCGGCAGCGTCCCATGAAGCGGCAGGCGTCCGGGGGCTCGATGGGGCTTGGAACGTCGCCCTCAAGGATGATGCGCTCCTTCTTCACGTCCAGGCGCGCCACGGGAATGGCCGAGAGGAGCGCCTGGGTATAGGGATGCAGCGCCGTCGTGAAGAGCTCCTTGTAGTCGCAGAGCTCGACGACCTGCCCCAGGTACATCACCGCGATGCGGTCCGAGACGTGCTTCACCACGCTGAGGTTGTGGGAGATGAACACGTAGGTGTAGTGGAACTCGCGCTGAAGCTCGTTCAGCAGGTTCAGGATCTGGGCCTGGATGCAGACGTCGAGCGCGGAGACCGGCTCGTCCAGAACGATGAACTCCGGGTTCAGGGCCAGGGACCGCGCGATGCCGATCCGCTGCCGGCGCCCGCCGTCCAGCTCGTGCGGGTAGCTGTTCTCCAGCCGCTCGGCCAGGCCGACCGTGCTCATCAGCTCGCGGATGCGCTTGCGCATCTCGGCCTTGCTTCCGTAGACGCTATTGACGATCAGGGGCTCGGCGATGAGCTCCCAGACGGAGAGCCTGGGGTTCAGGCAGGAATAGGGATCCTGAAAGACGATCTGCACCCTCCTGCGCAGCTCCTTCATCGTGGAGGCGTTCACCTTCGTCACGTCGGTGTAGCCGCCGCCCTCCCTGTCCCGGAGCAGAACCTTGCCCGCCGTGCTGTCCAGAAGGCGGATGAGGCACCGGCCCAGCGTGGACTTGCCGCAGCCGGACTCGCCCACCAGACCAAGGGTCTCGCCCTTCTCGATGTCGAAGCTCACGTCGTCCACGGCGTGAAGCATCCCCCGCTTGGTGCTGAAGTACTTCTTCAGGTTCTCGACCCGAATGTAGGGTTTGTTGTCCGTCGTCATCATCGTCACCTCACCGGCCCCATCATGCGCGCACGCACGGGGCAGGCCACGAAATGCCCCGGCTCCAGCTCGGCCGCCTCCGGCCGCACGCGGGAGCACGACTCCTCCGCCATGGAGCAGCGCGGGTGGAACGCGCAGCCCGACGGGAGCTCCATCGGGTCCGGCATCAGGCCCGGGATGACCGACAGCTCCTCGACGTCCTCCTCCAGGTCCGGCACGGACTTGAAGAGCCCGATGGTGTAGGGATGCAGCGGGTTGCTGTAGAGGGCGCGCTTGTCCGCGTACTCCACCACCCGGCCGGCGTACATGATCGCGACCTTGTCGCAGATGTCCGCGACGATACCCAGATCGTGCGTGATCAGGATCATCGAGGCGCCGAACTGCCGTTTCAGCTTCTTCATCAGCTCCAGGACCTGGGCCTGGATGGTCACATCCAGCGCCGTGGTCGGCTCGTCCGCGATCAAAAGCCCGGGGTCGCAGGCAAGGGCGATGGCGATCACCACGCGCTGCTTCATACCGCCGGAGAACTGGTGCGGATAGTCGTGCATCCGCTCGCGCCGGATGCCCACCAGCTCCAGCATGTCCCCCGCCTGCCTCAGGGCCTCCGCCTCGGAGACGTTCCGGTGCAGCCGGATCATCTCGGCGATCTGCCTGTCCACCGTCATGACGGGGTTGAGGCTCGTCATCGGGTCCTGGAAGATCATCGCGATCTTCCCGCCGCGGACGGTGCGCATCTCCGCCTCGCTCTTCCTCAGCAGGTCCTCCCCCTCGAAGAGGATCTCCCCGGACCGCACCACGCCGGGCGGCGACGGGATCAGGCGCATGATGCCGAGCGCCGTGGTCGTCTTGCCCGCGCCCGTCTCGCCGACGAAGCCCAGGGTCTCCCCGCGCCCCAGCCGGAGGTTCAGACCCTCCACCGCGTGCACCGTCCCGCTGTCCGTCACGTACTGGATCGTCAGGTCCCGGACCTCCAGCAGGAGATCCGTCTTGTTCTCGGTTCTTTCCATATTCGGCCTTTCCATTGACTTGGTTCCTCCCCTCCGCCCGCGTCAGCGCTTCAGCTTCGGGTCCAGCGCGTCGCGCAGGCCGTCGCCCAGGAAGTTCAGGGCAAGGATCGTGAACATGATCGCAAGCCCGGGGTAGAGCGTCAGGTGCGGGAAGTCCCGGATGTACTGCCGCCCGCCGGAGAGCATGGCGCCCCACTCGGGGTTGGGCGGCTGGATGCCCAGCCCGATGAAGGAGAGCCCCGCCGCGTTCAGGATCGCCGAGGCCACGCCCAGCGTGGACTGGACGATGATCGGGGCCATGCTGTTGGGGATGATGTGCTTCATGATGATGCGCAGGTCGGAGCTGCCGACGGACCGCGCCGCCTCGACGAACTCCATGCCGCGGATCGAGAGCACCGAGCCGCGCACAATGCGGGCGTAGTTCGGCACCGCCGAGACGCCCACCGCGATCATCAGGTTCATGAGACTGGGCCCGAGGGCCGCCACGATGGCGATGGCCAGCAGGGTCTGGGGGACGGAGAGCAGCACGTCCATCACGCGCATGATCCCGTTGTCGATCCAGCCGCCGTAATAGCCGGCCGTAGCCCCCAGCATACCCCCAACGACCAGGGCGATGCCCACGGCGATGAAGCCGACCTGCAGGGAGACGCGGGCGCCGAAGATCAGGCGGCTCAGAATGTCGCGCCCGAACTCGTCCGTGCCCAGCCAGTGCTCCGCGGACGGGGTCTCGAACATGTGCATCAGGTCCTGCTTCGCGAAATCGTAGGGGGCCAGGACGTCGGCAAAGATCGCGCAGAAGATCAGCAGCAGAATGACCGCCAGGCCGAACATGGCCAGAGGGCTTCTGCTCAGCCGGAAGATCACCTCGGCGAAGGGGCCGCGCCGCCTGCGCCCCGTGCCCTTCACGGGGGCGTCCAGGGCATCCGTATTGGCGTTCGTCATGATGTCTCCTCCCTACTTGTACTGCGCCTTGATGCGCGGGTCGATGTAGGCATAAACCAGGTCGACCAGAAGGTTTACGATGCTGAAAACGATCGCTATGAAGAGCACTCCGCCCTGGACCATGGGGTAGTCGCGCTGCATGATCGAGCTGACCATGAGGCGGCCGACGCCGGGAATGGCGAAGATGGACTCCGTCAGGATCGCACCGGCCAGCAGGTGTCCGAACTGGAGCCCGCAGAGGGTGACCACGGGGATCAGCGCGTTGTGCAGCGCATGCACCCAGATGACGACGGACTCCCTCTGCCCCTTGGCACGTGCGGTTCGGATGTAGTCGGCGCGGATGACCTCCAGCATCGAGGAACGCGTCATGCGCGTCACCATGGAGATCGCCTGGGCCGACAGCGAGACGGCCGGCAGGATCATGGCCTTGAAGGTGCCGAACCCGGAGGAGGGCAGCCAGCGCAGGTGCACCGAGAAGAGCAGAATGAGCAGCAGCCCCAGCCAGAAAACCGGCATGGACAGGCCGATCATGGCGAAGATCATCGTGACGGTGTCGAAGAGCGAGTATTGCTTGATCGCGGAGAGTATCCCGCAGGGGAGCCCCACCAGGATGGCGATCAGCATCGCCAGGGCCGAGAGCTTCAGGGTGGCGGGAAACGCGGCCAGGACCTCCTGGGCGACCGACCGCTTGGTGATATAGGAACGGCCGATGTCACCCTTCGTCACGGCCTTCCAGACGTAGTTTCCGAACTGCACCAAAAAGGGGTCGTTCAGCCCCTCGCGGTTGCGGAACTCCTGAACCGCATCCTCGGTGGCCAGGTCCCCCAGAACCATGCGCGCCGGGTCGCCGGGCGTCAGGTAGAGCAGGGTGAAGACGCAGAAGGCCACGCCGAGCAGGACGGGGATCAGGAACAGGACACGGCGAACGATGTATCGTAGCATCGCGAAACATCCTTCCTTTCCATGGGAAAATTCTTCTCCACGGCAAAATCTCCTTACGGTCGTTCAGACACGTCGGCAGGGAGGGCAAGAAAAGCCCTCCCTGCCGATACAAACCCCTCGAGGGACAAAAAATTCTCTGTCCCAAAGACGTTCAAGCGCGCGCTACTCCTCGAAATAGGCCGTGGCGAAGGTGTGGACGTCGAAGGGATTGCTGGTGAACCCCTTGACGGCCTTCTGGACCCCGACGAGGGACTCGTCGTTATGCAGAAGGATCATCGGGCACTTCTCGTTGATGTAGAGCTGCATATCCCTGTAGGTCTTCTCGCGGTCCGGGCCGTCGGGCATGGACCGTCCGCTGGCCAGCATCTCATCCAGCTTCGCGTCGCTGAAGAAGGTATAGTTCGTGCCCGCACCCGTCTCCAAGAGGCCGGCCACGGCGTAGTCCGGGTCGGGAACGGAGAGTCCCCAGCCCAGGAGGAACAGGTCGTGCTCTTTCTTCTGCAGGCCCTGGATGTAAGCCCCCCACTCCAGGACCTTGATCTTGGCCTCGATGCCCAGCTCCTGAAGCTGAGCCTGGATGATCGTCGCCATATCGACGCGCTCCTTGCGCTCGTTGGTCCAGATCTCGAGCTTCAGTCCCTTGGGGTCGACGCCGGCCTCCGCGAAGAGCTTTTTGGCCGCCTCGACATCCCGTGCGTGCACCGGAAGATCGGCATCGATGGAATACTTGATCCCCGACGGGATCAGCGTGCGCGGCGTCTTCCCCACGCCGCGGAAGACGGCCTTCTGGATGCCCACGGTATCGAGTGCCATACTGAAGGCGTTGCGCACGCGGGGGTCGTCGAAGGGCTTCTTGGTCGTGTTGAAACCCATATAGGTGGTGGAGGCCAGGGGCTTGCGCTGCAGGACCAGAGCCTCGTTCTCCTCGATGCGCGAGATGTCGTTGGTGATCATGGGATAGGCGATGTCCACCTCGCCGGTCTCGAGTCCGACCGTGCGCCCCGTCGGTTCCGGGATGGAACGGACCACGAGGGTCTTGAACTTCGCCTTGTCGCCCCAGTAGTCGTCGAAGCGCTCCAGAGTGTACCGGTCGCTCTTCTGCCAGCTCACGAACTTGAAGGGGCCGGTGCCGACCGCCGTGCCGGCGGGCGTGCCGTAGTTCTCGCCCTGGGCCTCGACCTCCTTCTTGTTGACGATGGAGCCCCAGCTGTGGGCCAGGGAGGCGAAGAAGGGGAAGTTCACCTTCTTGAGGTGCAGGATGACCGTGTAGTCGTCCACGATCTCGACGTTGTCCAGGTCCTGGGAATAGGTTTTGATGTGGGCCCCCAGGTCCGTGGTGGCGCGTTCCAGCGAGAACTTGACGTCCTCCGCCTTCAGATCCTCGCCGTTGTGGAACTTCACGCCCTTGCGGAGGTACATCTTGTACGCCGTATCGGAGACGAACTCCCACTTCTCGGCCAGGCCGGGGCGGAAGGTGCCGTCGTCGTTCAGGAAGATGAGGGTGTCGTAGACCTGATGACAGGCGCGGGAACTGGGATAATCGTTGTGGCGGACGGGATCGAACATGGTTGCGTCGTACTGGTCGGCCACGACCAGCGAGTCCTTGGCGGCGAACGCGGAACCGCCGAGGGCAAGAACAAGCGCAAGTGCCAGCAGTACCAAAATGCTCTTCCTCAAAACTATCCTCTCCTCTTTTCATCTTCCCCCCGGGACCGGGGGGATGGAAAACGAAAACAAAAAACTTGTGGGGACTACGATTATGGATTATTGGGTATG
>NZ_CALIAA010000071.1 GCF_938040765.1 uncultured Fretibacterium sp. | reverse complement strand
GGGCCACCATGACCGTGGAGCGGCGCAAGGAGCTGGCCGCGATCGCGGAGCGCTACGGCCTCGCCATCTTCGAGGACGACCCCTACGGGTACGTGCGCTTCGACGGCGAACACCTGCCGTCGATTTTCTCCTTCGACAAGGCGGGCAACACCATTTATGCAGGGTCCTTCTCCAAGATCCTCTCCCCCGGCGTGCGCATCGGCTGGGTCAGCGGCCCCAAGGACATCATCCGCCAGATGGCGGTCTTCAAGCAGGCGGTCGACCTCTGCTCCAGCCCCATCACGCAGGTGCTGACCTACGAGTACTGCCGCAAGGGCTACCTGGACTCCCACCTGCCGAACATCGTCCAGGACTACCGGGTGAAGCGCGACGCCATGGAGGAGAGCTTCCGGAAGCATCTCGCGCCTCAGGGGATCACCTGGGTGAAGCCCGAGGGCGGCTTCTTCTACTGGCTGAACACGGGGAACATCGACAGCGGGGAACTCGCCAGGAAGGCCCTGGAGAAGAAGGTCGCCATCCTGCCCGGCGCTCCGTTCTGCATCAACCCCGAGGCGGGCATCCACGCCGCGCGGATCAACTACACCTTCTCGAAGCCCGACGTGATCGAGGAGGGGGTGTCCCGTCTGGCACAGGCCATTCAGGAGATGAAGCTGGCCGCGAAGTAGCCGGGACCGCTTGGATATTCCGCAAAAAAACGCCGCGATGAGCGGCGTTTTTTGTACCCCTCGGACAAAAGGGACCAACGGCGAAAGGAGGGACCGTACTTTGGAGGAGAGGAGAATTACGCCGCGATGGTGGACCCGCGAGGAGGGCGACGCGGTACGCTGTACGCTTTGTTTCCGCGGCTGCACACTGCGGAGCGGCGCGGCCGGCTTCTGCGGCGTTCGCCTGAACGCGCGCGGGACCCTTGTCTCCCCCTGGCTGGGCCGTTTCTGCGCGCGGGCCGTCGATCCCATCGAGAAGAAGCCCCTGGCCCATTGGAGGCCGGGAACCCTCATCTATTCCCTGGGCAGCGTGGGCTGCACGATGGCCTGTCCCTTCTGTCAGAATCATGAGATCGCCCACCCCGAACGCCCGGAGGCACTCTCTCGTGCGGCGGCCGCCCTGCGGCCCGAGGAGCTGGCGCTGGAGGTCCGAAACCTCGGGCTTTCGTCCGTGGCCTTCACCTACAACGAGCCGACGCTTCAGGCGGAGTATATCCTCGAGGCGGCCCCGCTGCTGAGGGAGAACGGGATCGCCGTCGTCCTCGTCACGAACGGCGTCATGTTTGAGCCGGCAGCCATGGAGCTCCTGACCTGCACCGATGCGGCCAACGTCGACCTCAAGGCCTTCGATACGGAGCGTTACCGGCGTCTGGGAGGTTCGCTCGACGCCGTGAAGGCCAATATCGCATCCTGGGTGCGGGGCGGCGTGCACGTGGAGCTGACGCACCTCGTCGTCCCCGGGCTCGTCGATACGGGGGAGGGCTTCGACGCCATGACGGACTGGATCGCCGCCCTGTCCCCCTCCGTCCCCCTGCACCTCTCGCGCTGCTTTCCCGCCTGGCGGCACTTCGCACCGCCGACGGACACGGAGCTCCTGTACTCCCTGGCCGACCGGGCGCGGGGAAAGCTGCGGCACGTCCACTTGGGGAACGTGCGCTGACACGCTTCTATGAAAGCCCCATGAACCCGAGGATTCCGTTGACGTCAAGGTGCCGCTCGACCGCCGCGGCGAGGGCGTCGTAGGCTCGTTCCTTTCGGCCCGCGGTGTCGGCGGCCGGCCGTTCCTCCAGGCCGCGGGCGCGCCGGAGGGCGTTGAGCCACAGGCCCCGGAAGCGGTCGTTCTCGAAGACGCCGTGCAGATACGTTCCCGCGATCCGGAGGTCCTCCGTCCCGAGCCCTTCCGTACGTCCATCCGCCAGGATGAAAAGGGGCTCGCCGGACGCCCCCGTGTCGGGGACCGTCCGTCCGAAATGAATCTCGTACCCCTCCACGGGGAGGGGGGCCTCCGCGGGGTTCGGGTTGGGGTTCAGCTTGGGGTTCAGAGCGCCCGAGACGCAAACGGTCGTCTTGACCCCGGCCCGAAACTCGGTCACAATGGGCAGAAGCCCCAGGCCGTCGATCCCGCGCAGCTCGGAGTTCTCCCGCAGATCGGGATCCTCCAGCCTGCGCCCCATCATCTGATAGCCCCCGCACAGTCCGAGGACGAACCCGCCCGCATCCGCAAACGCGCGCAGCGCCTCGGCGAGGCCCGTCTCACGAAGCCAGCTCATGTCCCGCATCGAATTCTTGGAGCCCGGGAGGATCACCGCGTCGAGGGAGCGCAGCATCTTGAGCGGCGTCCCGGAATCCAGGCCGACGAGATCCACGTCCGGCTCGGACTCGAAGGGGTCGAGGTCCGTGAAGTTGGAGATCCCGGGGAATCGGATCACGCCGACCGACAGCGCCCCCCGCCCGCCCCGGCCCCAGCGGAGGCCCAGGGAGTCCTCGCCCGCGATGGACGCCCCCTCCACCCAGGGCATCACCCCGATGACCCGGACGCCCGTGCGGGCCTCCAGCCATTCCACGGCGGGGGCAAAGAGGGCGGGATCACCGCGAAATTTGTTGAAGATCACGCCCTTGACCCGCTTTCGATCCGCCCCCAGCAGCTCCAGCGTGCCGACGACCGAGGCCAGGGACCCGCCGCGGTCCACGTCCGTCACCAGCAGGACGGGGACGTCCGCCTCGCGGGCGATGCGCATGTTCACGATCTCCGTCTCGTTCAGGTTCACCTCGGCGGGGCTGCCCGCCCCCTCGATCACCACGGCGTCGAAGTGCCCGGCGATGTGCCGCAGCGCGCGCCGCACCGCCAAGAGGCCGTGGGTCATGGTGAAGGTCCGGTAGTAATCCCGGTCCGCCGGGGCCTCGAAGACCCGGCCTTCCAGTACGATCTCCGAGCAGGTGTCCCGGCGCGGCTTCAGGAGGATGGGGTTCATGAAGGTCTCGGGCCGGAGGCGCGCAGCCTCGGCCTGCACGGCCTGCGCCCGGCTGACCTCCATCCCGTCCCATGTGACGCAGGAGTTGTTGGACATGTTCTGCGACTTGAAGGGGCACACGCGAACGCCCCGGTCAGCCAGCAGGCGGCAGAGCCCCGTCACCAGAAAACTCTTTCCGGCGTCGCTGCTGGTGCCCTGGATCATGATTCCTTTCATCGAGTTCCTTCCTCGTATAAATAGGTTACACGACGACCAGATTGTTCCGAGAGAAGAGAGAAACGCCGGTCTTTCAGCCTCCCTTGCAGGGGCCGAAACAACCACTCCTCCTCACTTGGCCCAATCCGATCTTGTGCCGTTAAGCTCGCTTCTATCGAATCGCCCCGTCCGGTCCCTGGCCGCCCCATTCGACGAGGGTGAAGCCCCTGCGGACGAAGGGCGTCAGCTCCTGTGGGGGGACGACGATGGGAGCGGCCAGGGGCCGGTAGGCCATGAAGACGCGGAGGA
>NZ_CALIAA010000070.1 GCF_938040765.1 uncultured Fretibacterium sp. | reverse complement strand
GAAATCTGGGAAAGTAAGTGGATAACAAATAATGGACAGTTTCATCAGAAATTAGAAGTTGCTTTAGCTGAATATCTGAAAGTCCCATACGTTAGCTTGTTCACGAATGGAACTTTACCATTGCTAACTGCTCTCCAGGCATTGCGGATTACAGGCGAAGTTATAACGACGCCTTATAGCTTTGTGGCAACAACTCATGCTCTATGGTGGAATGGTATTAAGCCTGTGTTTGTGGATGTGGATTTGTCTACGGGAAATATTGATCCTGAGAAAATAGAGGCTGCAATCCACAAAAAAGCCGGACGCTGCATTTTTTGACAAGGCCTCTTTCGACAGGGGATGCGACGTCCGGGGAATGTATTCTCGCCGTTGCCCATATCAACGCGTTTCATTTTTACCACAATCATAGAGGAGGAATCTTGAATGAACCGACAGGCATTCTTAGGCATTTTCGTGTTTTTGAGCGTTTCGATCGTCCTATGCGCCCTCTCGCATCCGGCGTCGGCATCGGGCGTCACGCGGGAGATCGTCCCCCTCGAACGCGACGGGGTCAAGCTGCATCTGGAATATCTCAAGGCCGAGGGCGGCGGGGAGAAAGAACCGCTCCTCATGGTGCACGGCCTGACATACTCCTCGCACGAGTTCGACGTGAACTATGGGGATTATAGCTTCGCCCGCTTCTTCGCTCAGAACGGGTATGTGGTGTGGCTGCTCGATATAGCAGGCTATGGGAGCTCCCAGACAGTAGAGGATGGCTTCAAGCCGAACTCCGACTACGCCGCGGAGGATATCGCCGCCGCCGTCAGGCTCATCCTCGAAAGAAGCGGCAAAAAGAGCATGGACGTTCTCGGCTGGAGTTGGGGCACCGTCACGAGCGGCCGTTTTGCCGCGAAGTACCCCGAGATGGTGAAGAAGCTGGTGCTCTACGCGCCCATCGTGGCCGGACTTGCGGCCATGGATGTTACCTCGCCCTTTCACGAGAACAGCTGGGATCATGCGGCCGGGGATTTCCAGGTCAAGGAGGACAAGACCATCGACTACGACATCGTCGAGGCGGCTGTCGCCGACACGTTTCTCTCGAACTGTTGGCGCTACGACAAAGACAGCAGTCCCAATGGCGGACGCAGGGATCTTCTGGTCGCCCCGGACAAGCGCCTGATCCCCACGGCGGACATCAAGGCTCCCGTGCTCCTCATCTCGGGGTCCAAGGACGACTATGTCTCGCCCGAGCTCTGCAAGGAGGCTTTTGACACCCTTCGGAACAAGGGCTCGCGCCTGGAGATCATCGAGGGCGGAGCCCACGCGATGATGATGGAGAAACCCTATTACAAGGTCTTCCGCGAAAAGGTTCTGGACTTCCTGAAAGACTGAGGCCGCATTCTCTATTCTCCGAGGCGGAAAGACAGCGCCGGAGGATGGATAAATAACGAGCGAGGAGCCCCGGTTCATCACCGGGGCTCCTC
>NZ_CALIAA010000069.1 GCF_938040765.1 uncultured Fretibacterium sp. | reverse complement strand
GTTCAGAACTTCCTGTTCGTCCTCGACGGCATCGGGATTTCCCCGTACGATGCCGACAAGATTGGGAAGAAGGTTCCGTTTGACTCCGAGGAGGCCAATGTCGTCTATGCGGTCAACGAAAAGGATATTGCAGAGGGGCTGAACCGCGGCCTTCTCAACTATCCCGGCTGGAGATACAAGGGGGAGAATCTCGTCCTGCCCTGGGTGACGATGGAAACGGAGGCCGACCAGAATGGATAATGCAAAGGACATGCGGCACAAAATCCACATCGGAATCGACCTCGGCACCACCAATACGGTGATGGCAACGTGCAAGATGCCACGCCACAACATCATGCGACCAACGATATGCTCGATCAACCAGTACATAATGGAAAACCAGATTGGGATGGAGAAGTCCCTGCCCTCCGTACTCTTTTTCGGCGCAAACGGCAAGGTAAAGGTGGGCGGTTCGCGCGCGACAAAAAGCAGGACGGCGCGGATCGGCGCATCCTCTACAACACGAAGATCGACATGGGGCGCAAGGTCGTATATGCCAACGAGTACACACCGGTCAAGGCAGCCGCTGACATTCTGAAGGTCTGCCACGACGCCATCCGGCAGACCGTCATGCAGCGCGGGGACAGCGAGTTCCCCGATGTGACCATCACCGTCCCCGCCTCGTTCAACCAGAGCCAGATCGCGGACACCATCATGGCGGCAAAAATGGCGGGCTTTGAAAAGGTGTCCATTCTGGAAGAACCCATCGCCGCACTCTACCACTATATCAACGGACAGTACGCATCGGGCGCGGAGGACATGATCGACTTCTCGGAAAAAAAGCGCATGATGGTGTACGACATCGGCGGAGGAACGTGCGATGTCTGTGTCGTCGACCTGCAGATTGACGAGGACGACGTCTATGACATCCACTTTGTTGCAACGAACCGCTATACGGAGTTCGGCGGAAACGACTTCGACGAACAGGCTGCGATCGGCATTCTGAACAAGTTGTTCAGACGCTATGAAATCAACGATACGGAGATCGACGCACCGGAGTTGAAGGCGGATCTGGTCGCCCGGATCATGCCGGCCTGCGAGCAGTACAAGCTGTGGTACAGCACGCAGCTGAACCAGGGCTACGGCGAGGACGAAGACCTCCCCACCCCGACCTACGGGGCTCTTCCGCGGTTCCTGACCAAATACGAAAACGTGGAGCTGGACTGCACCTACAGCGAATATCGGGCATACACCGCCCTGTTCTTCAACGACAGCTACCGCCGTCCCACGCGTGATCTGACGGACAAGCTGCGGGACAAACACGTGCTGAAGCCGGTCTATCAGCTGCTGAAACGGCTGAAGGAGGAGGGCGAACGCGGCATCGACTGCGTCTTCCTGACCGGCGGCATGTCGATGTACCCGCCCATTGAAAAGGCACTCGCTGCGTACTGCCAATGCCCCGTCCTCAAGGCGGAGGAGCCGATGGAGGCCGTGGCGATGGGGGCGGCGATCTCGAAATTCGTATCCACGCGGAAAGACACCGCCCACATGCTGAATCTGCAGGACGAAGACCCCGCGGAAACCGAGGAAGAATCCGCCTCGGTGCAGGAGCATCGGGATGAGCGTCCCAAACTGCCGGAGGCGATCTTCATTGACGTGGAAAACCAGCTGCCGGTGGAGATTATCCCCGCGAACATCGCGATCCCCTGCAGCGGCGAGGTGGAGCATACATTTCACGTCGGCTCAAACGGGGTGCGCTTCCACCTGTTTGCGGGGCAGAGCCAATGGGACCCCGAAATGAGAATCCTCTATGACTACGCGCAGACCTTCAACGATCTTGTGAAACCGAATACGGAGGCGCGCATCCGCTATGAAATCGATGAGGATCGCTTTTTGAAAATGCAGCTGGTCATTTCCGATGTGCGGAATCAGGTGTTTGATCTGACCGTGGACACCTTCGAAAAAATCTGACCGACCGATGAAATGGAGTGCCTTATGGAATCGTCAAATTTCAACAATCCGGCGCTGCGGGATGCGCTGAGCCGGCTCGATCTGTCCCATCTTCCGGAGGCCGTCGCCACCATCCATGCGAACGACCCCGACATCAGCGGGGGCAGGGTGATCGCCCATGTCAAAAGCAACCAGCTGTTCACGGGGCAGTTCGAAAAATCAGATTTGGAGGCGTTCACAAAGATCTGGACACGGTACCGGAGAAACCCCAAAATGCCGCTGAAGCAGGATCTGATGCAGCAGTCCAAGGCAATGATCCGCAATTACCGCGGGGAGGTGTGCCCGA
>NZ_CALIAA010000068.1 GCF_938040765.1 uncultured Fretibacterium sp. | reverse complement strand
GTCAATCCGGCAGGGGCGCCCAAAATTTTCAGCGTGCGGCAAAGAAAGGCCTCACACGTTTTTTGCCGCGCCTAGCGGGTGCAAAATCAAAGTCAGCCTGGCTTATACAATCATGCGCTCAATTCCTCTTGAAACTGTAGCAACCTGTGAATTTGGGCTGTTGCATCTGGCTTGACAATCTATAAATTTCAGAAAAGGGTGAGGGGGTTATTCCCATATTGTGCAAAGTAAAGTCTCTTGGCCACTCTATAGAGGTAGCTAGTCGGAGTTTGGGGCTCAATCGTAAACTCAAGCAATATGTATCATAGTGGTCCCCAACTGGAGGACCCCTATCTTATATGCGCTCTATGCAGATACTCGGGTTCCTGCGGGTCGGAGCCCCGTTTTTCTCACAGGAACCTTCCGGTTATGCTTGCCCCGCAGTCCTTGATCTCGCGAGGCGTTCCGCGGGCCACGATTCTGCCGCCGTCCTCCCCCCCGCCGGGCCCCATGTCGACGATGTAGTCCGCGCTGCGGATAACGTCCAGATCGTGTTCGATGACGACGACCGTCGCCCCGTTGTCCATGAGCGCCCGGAACACGCCGAGCAGCGTCCGGACGTCCAGGGGATGCAGCCCGATCGTGGGCTCGTCGAAGACGAACAGGGAGTCGGACTGCGCCCTGCCCATCTCGCCCGCCAGCTTCAGCCTCTGGGCCTCTCCGCCGGAGAGGCCGGGCGTCTCCTCGCCAAGCGTCAAATACCCGAGGCCCAGGCTTTGCAGCACCCTCAGCTTCGGAAAGACGTTTTTCATATCCCGGCAGAAATCCAGGGCGGCATTCACATCCATGTCCATAAGTTCCGGCAGAGAACGGGCCTCGCCCGCCCGGTTCGTGTGCCTCACGCCGTAGGCCGCCCTCGCGTACCGCGATCCCCGGCAGTCCGGGCAGGGAATGTCCACGTCCGGCAGAAACTGCACGTCGAGGCTGATCGATCCTGTGCCGTCGCACACGGGACAGCGCAGGTCCCCGGTGTTGTAGGAAAAATCTCCGGCCTTGAAGCCGCGCCGCCTCGCATCCTCCGTTCGGGCGTATATCCTGCGGAGCTCGTCGTGGAGATTGGCGTAGGTCGCAACGGTGGAGCGGATGTTGATCCCTATGGGCGCAGCATCGATCAGCTTGACGCGGCCGATCCCCGGGGCGTCGACCGCAAGCACGTGCTCCGGCAGCCTCCTCCCCTGCGTCGCCGCCTCCAGCGCCGGGACGAGGCTCTCAAGCACCATCGTCGTCTTGCCGGAGCCGGAGACGCCCGTCACGACCGTCAGCCTTCCCCTGGGCAGTTCGACCTCGAGCGGCTTTACGGTGTGTATCCGCGCGGTGGAGAGGCGTATCCGCCCCTCCTCGAACGTCCGGCCATCGGTGCGGTCCTCCCCGAGACCGGCCGCCCCCGACAGAAAAGGGCCGATCTGCGAGTTTTCGTTCCCCACGATGTCGTCGATCGTCCCCTCCGCGATCACCCGTCCGCCGTCGGCGCCCGCCTGCGGCCCCATCTCGATCAGCCAGTCCGCCTCCCTCAGGATCTGCGTATCGTGATCGACGAGCAGGACGGAGTTGCCGTCCGCCACCAGGTCGTGCATGACGCCGTTCAGGCCCACGATGTTCGACGGGTGCAGCCCGACGGACGGCTCGTCGAGGACGTACAGCACGCCCGTCGTCCTGTTCCGCACCGCGCGGGCAAGCTGCATCCTCTGGCGCTCCCCCGTGGAGAGCGTGGAGGCCGCCCGGTCGAGGGACAGGTAGGAGAGCCCCAGGTCCCTCAAGCGCCTCGCCACGGTGTGGAACGACTCGCAGATGCTGTCCGCCATGGGCCGCATCTCCTCCGGCAACGAGCCGGGGACGCCGTTCACCCATTC
Organism: uncultured Fretibacterium sp.; assembly: GCF_938040765.1. Taxonomy (GTDB): domain Bacteria; phylum Synergistota; class Synergistia; order Synergistales; family Aminobacteriaceae; genus CAJPSE01. Next base: position 26,816 of record NZ_CALIAA010000068.1, on the reverse strand, counting down.
GACGAGCTCCGACAGGGGCAGCCGGCAGACTCCGTCGAGGGAGACGCCGCGCACCCTCGGCGCCCTCGCGGCCTCCGACAGGCGCGTTCCGCCGCACTCGGGGCAGACAGCCTCCTTCAAAAACTTCTCCACCCGCTTCATGCCCTTTTCGTCCTTCACCTTCGCGAGCGCATTTTCGACGGTATAGACGGCGTTGTAGTAGGTGAAGTCCATCTCCCCCGCCACGTTGGAGCTCTTCGCCTTGTACAGGATATGCTTTTTCTCGGCGGGGCCATGGTAGACGATGTCCTTCTCCCCGTCCGTCAGGTCCCTGAAGGGCACGTCCGTCCTCACGCCCATCGCCCGGCAGACGTCCGTCATGAGAGACCACATCAGGCTGTTCCAGGGAGCCACCGCGCCCTCGTCGATGGTCAGGGATTCGTCGGGGACAAGGGTGGATTCGTCGACGGTCCGCACCGTCCCCGTTCCGCCGCAGTTCCTGCAGGCCCCCTGGCTGTTGAAGGCCAGCTCCTCGGCCGAGGGCGCGTAAAAACGCTCGCCGCAAGTCGGGCACGTCAGTTCCCGCTCCGCCGCGACGGCCAGGGTCGGCTCCAGGCGGTGGCCGTTGGGACACACGTGGTTCGCAAGGCGGGAAAACATCAGGCGGATGCCGTTCAGCAGCTCCGTCCCCGTGCCGAAGGTGGAACGGATGCCGGGGACGCCCGGCCTTTGATGCAGGGCCAGGGACGCCGGGACGTAAAGGACCTCGTCCACGTCCGCCTTTGCCGCCTGCGTCATCCTCCTCCTCGTGTAGGCGGACAGGGCGTCCAGATAGCGCCGGGAGCCCTCCGCGTACAGGACGCCGAGGGCCAGAGAGGACTTGCCGGACCCCGAAACCCCGGCTATCCCTACGATTTTATTCAGCGGAACATCCACGTCGATGTTCTTCAGGTTGTGCACCCGCGCGCCGCGGACCTGGATTTTTTGGGGCGCCCCCCTGTCGTCTCTCATGGCAGTCATCCTCTTTCATCCTCGTCTCCCCGCCGACGAAAAATCCTGGCCTTTCCTGCCCCCCTGGACATCGTGATGCAGAGAGGTCCGAAACCCCTTACGAACGCCTGGCCGGCTGGAGTACCCACAGATTTTCTCACCAGGGATCGAGCCGCCGGTTGCCGGGAGGTTCGCGAGGCCTGCTCCAATTATAGGAAACCCGCATTGACAACTCAACTTCCGCAGCAAAACCCGACGCGAGGGGCTTCATCAGGGAGGCCTCATGGAGCGAATCGATATTTTTCCGAAGCGAATGATTTTTTGAAAGAATACGGTTACAATAGGGGCGGCCCCGAGAGGGGGCGTCTCCGCGAACGGGCGGTTCGCCGATTGCCGCCGCGGGATCGGGGCGGGGAGCGGCAGGCGCCGCAGAGGCGGAGTTCATATCGAATGGGGTTTATAGCGAATGAAAGAGGTGTTCGAGGTGAAGCAAGTCCGGTTGTTTTCCTCCGCGTTGATTCTCGGGATATTCCTGGCGTTTTTGGGCGTCTCGCCGCTGGACGCGGCCGAGGAGACGCGCCGCATCGTGGATATGGGGGGAACCGAGGTCGTCCTGCCCAAGGACGTCAAGACCGTGATCGACCTGTGGCACGCCAACAACCAGGTGGTCCTCCTCCTGGGCGGGGCGGACAAGCTCGTCGGGACGACGTCGATCATCAAGGAGCTGCCGTGGTTCGCCCAAGTCTATCCCAGGATCGGGGAGATCAAGCCCTACGCGATATCCTCGGGCTCCGGGAACTTCAACACCGAGGAGGTGCTGAAGGCGAACGCCGACGTGGTCATCACCTCCAGTGCCAAGGATGCCGAGGTGCTGCGCAATGCCGGCGTCACGACGGTCCTGGTGACCTTCCGCGACTTCGAGGGGCTCAAGGAGACCGTGCGCGTCACGGCCCGGACCCTGGGCGGCGGCGCGGAGGAGAGGGCGGAGGCGTTCATCCGCTACTTCGACGGGAACCTCGAGCTGATCGGGGAACGGCTCGCCGGCCTGAAGGACTCGGACCGGCCGAAGGTCTATCAGATCCGCGGCTCGAACCCCCTCGAGACCGACGGCAGGGTCAGCATCTGCACCGAGTGGATCGAGGCGGCGGGGGGCATCAACGCCATCGCCCACATCACGGACAAGAACCAGGGTTCCGTCACGATGGAGGAGCTCCTGAACGCCGATCCCGACGTCATCATCGTCGCAACCCGCAAGGCCGGACCCATCATCGAGCAGCTCCGCAAGGCCCCCGAGTGGTCGGCGCTCCGGGCCGTCCGGGAGGGCAGGATCTATCCCAACCCGGTGGGGACCTTCCTCTGGAGCCGCTACAGCTGCGAGGAGGCCCTGCAGGTCCTCTGGGTCGCCCAGCTGCTGCACCCCGACAAATTCAAGGACATCGATATGAACGCGGAGGTCCGAAAGTTCTACAAGACTTTCTACGACTACGACATGACGGAGGACGAGGCACGGCGGATGCTCGCGGGACTCGACCCTCGATGACGCGGAACAAAAAGGTTCCGGCCCTCGCGATTCTCGCGGTGCTCACCGCGGCGGCGGGGGTGGGGGCCCTCTGCGCCGGGCGCTATGTCGTCAGCGTCCGGGACGTGTTCCGGGTGATCGTCTCCAGGTGGGTTCCGATGGAGCCCACCTGGGGCCCGACCGTCGAGAAGGTGGTCCTTCTGATCCGCCTGCCCCGCCTCGCGGCGGCCCTCCTCGTCGGGAGCTGCCTCGCGGTCTCCGGGGCAACCTATCAGAGCATCTTCAAGAATCAGCTCGCGGCCCCCGAACTGCTCGGGGTCTTCCAGGGCTCCTGCGTCGGGGCCGCCGCCGCCATCCTCCTCGGGGCGGGGTCGTTCTTCGTGCAGGCCTCGGCCCTGTGCGGCGGCATTCTGTCCGTGGTCGTCGCGACCCTCATCACGCGCTTCTTCAGGAGCGATTCGAGCGCCATCCTGGTCCTGTCCGGGGTGATCGTTTCCGGCGTCATGCGCTCCGTGCTCGGGATGCTGAAGTACGCCATGGACACGGAGACGCAGCTTCCCTCGATAACCTACTGGGAGCTGGGAAGCCTTTCCGACATGACCTTTCAGAAGCTCCTTCCGGTCCTTCCGGGCATGGCCGTCGCCATGGCGGTGCTGTTCGCCATGCGCTGGCAGTTCAACCTGCTCTCGCTGGGCGACGGCGAGGCCCGCTCCCTGGGCGTCAACGTCGCGGCGGTGCGCGGGGTCACCGTGGCCTGCGCCACGATGCTGACGAGCTGCGCGGTCTGCCTGTCGGGGACCATCGCCTGGGTCGGACTGGTGATCCCCTACTTCGGAAGGCTCGTTGCCGGTCCCGACAGCGTGAGGCTGACGCCGATCGCGGCCCTCATGGGGGCCCTTTTCCTGGTCATCGTCGATACCGCCGCGCGCTCCCTCGCGGGGGTGGAGATCCCCCTGAGCATCCTCACGGGGTTCGTCGGAGCCCCCATCTTCATCACCATGCTGTACCGGCAGAGGCGGAGCGTGAAATGAGCGTGCTGGAGGTCCGGGAAGCATCGTTCGCCTACGGCCGGCGCGAGGTCTTTCACGACGTCTCGTTCTCCCTTCGTCAGGGGCAGGTCCTGTCCGTCATCGGCCCCAACGGGTCCGGGAAATCGACGCTCCTCAACTGCCTTGCGGGCCTGCTGAGGCCGCGGACGGGGGAGATTTTTCTGGACGGCAGGTCCCAAAGGGCGCTGCGTGCCCGGGACATCGCAAAGATCGTGGGCTACGTCCCGCAGAACCAGGCGTTCGTGTACGGCTACACCGTGCGCGACTTCGTGGTGATGGGGAGGGCCTCGTACATCGGGGTTCTGGCGAAGCCGGGCAGGCGGGATTACGAGATGGCCGACGCCACCATCGAGGCCATGGGCATCGCACACCTCTCCGGCAGCCCCTGCACGGAGATCAGCGGAGGGGAACGGCAGCAGGCCTCCATTGCCCGGGTCATGGTCCAGAGCCCCCGCGTCGTCATGATGGACGAGCCGACCTCCGCGCTCGACTTCGGGAACCAGATGCGCGTCATCGGGATGATCCGGAGGCTCGCCTCGGAGGGATACGCGGTCATCATGACCACGCACACGCCGGACCACGCAATCATGCTGAACGACACGGTGGCCCTGCTCGACCGTTCCGGCGCCCTGAGGGTGGGCGGCACGGACGAGATCCTGCGGGAGGACCTGCTGAGCGAGGTCTACCGCACGGACGTCAGGATGGTCTACGTGAAGGAGGTCGGCAGGATGGCCTGCCTCGCCTCGAACCCGGACGCCCGGCCCTGACCCTGTTCCACGCAAAAAACTCCGGCCGAAAGCCCAATCCCTTCTCCATCGAGCCCATCCGCCTCGAGGCGGATGGGCCTTTCATATCCGCCGATATCCGCTTTTCACGGCCGGCACGCTATCCTCTATAATAAAAGGCCGAGGGCGGCGGAGGCGCCGCGAGTTCTTCCAGACAAATTTAAAGATAAAGGGTGTTGCGCGTGTTCGACGAGGAAAGACGCTCCCGGCTGCTGGCGGCCTACAGGGCCCTCCCCGACCTGGAACGGAGGCTCTGCCGCTTCCTGGCCGTGCTCTACGTTCCCACCGCCGTGAGCAATCTGATGAAGTGCCTCAACGCGTCCGCCATTCATACGCCTCTGGGGATTCAATGGGGCGTCAAAGTCTCCATCCTCCCCTTCCTGGAGCGTTGGAGGGACGCGGGGCTGACCGGTACCGTGCCGGTTCGGAACACGGTGTACTGGTACCTCGACCGCCTGCTGGCCGAGCCCCTCGCCCGGGAGGCCCTGGCCCTCGGGGAGTTCCGGGCCTTCGACCGGGCCATCGACGAGACGATGGGCTTCTCCCGCGAGGAGGCCGGCCATTTCTACATGCCCTCCCTGTCCCGCGTTTATCGGTCCTGCCGGAACGCCATCTACGAGGGCGACGTCGAACGCTACCGAGGTCTCACGAGTCGAAAATACGGGTTCATGGGGGATTGCTACGGGCCGGACCATCCCTACGACCCTCTGACGGACATCGCGGCGAACCCGCTGGACGTGGACTTCCTGATGGGGCTGAAGCCCTCGGTCGGCGAGCACGTGTTTTTCGGGCTCCTCCGCAATACGATGGGGGAACCGGAGGTCTACCGCAGGGTGGCGGACGCCTTCTTCGCCTACTGCCGGGGGAGGGAGATCCCCCCAAGGATGAGGTTCCGCTTTGCCGAGCGCCTGTTCATGCACGGGAGGGCGGAGGAGGCCCGGGCCGAGCTCTCGGGTCAGGAGGATCCCGATGCCTACGCCCTCAGGGCTTTCATCGCCTTCACCGAGCGCGGCGACGAGGCGGAGGCGACCGCGATCTACGAGGCCGGCCTGAAGGTGCTCCGCGGGCTCACGGGCAAGCGTTCGGCCGCCTTCGTGTCCTGGCCGTCCATCCTCTATCCGGTGCTCCTCTTCAAGGCGGGAGAGGGGCGGAAAAAGGTCGCCGCCTATATCAGAAAGGCCTACGAATGGTCCGAAGGCTACCCGGAGGTGATCCTGTCCCTGCTGTGGAAGGCCCTGTCCTTCGGCAGGGAGGGGACCGAAGAGTACGAGAACTCTCTCCTGGACACGCCGTATATCGAGGACCCGAGGCATGACTGGAGCCCGATCTCGTTCTTCGCCCTGCTCTTCTCCCACTGGACCCTTCCCGTGGAGGAGGACCGCGCTCTGGCCGAGACCGCGGGGACGGTGGCCGGCCTCCTGGGCGACCTGGGCCTGGACTACTTCAGGCGGGAGCTGCTGGAGATCTATGGAGGGAAGGGCGAACGGCCCGGACTGCCCCATCCGCTGGGGGCGCTTCTGGGGAAGAAGGACGAATGGGAGCGCTCCCTCTCCGAGCTGCAGGGGATCGGCGGCTCACCGGAGCGTGCCCGGACGGGCTCGAACAAGCGCCTGGTCTGGGAGATCGACTGGAACGTCTCCAAGGGCAGGGTCCGTGCCCTGACCGTGACGCCCGTGGAGCAGACGCTCCAGAAGAGGGGCTGGAGCAAGGGCCGGCACGTCGCCCTGAGGCGCCTTTACCGCAAGGCGGACACGGTCCTGAGCCTGACGGATCAGGACCACCGCGTCGCGTCGGCGATCCGCGAGTCGCGCGACTTCTACGGCACGGAATACTTCCTGGACGTGCCCCAGGCGGTCTTCGCCCTGGCAGGACACCCGCTCCTGGTCCGCGCGGGCACGGGGGAGCGGGTCGAGGTGTTCCAGGACGAGCCGCGCCTCTCGGTACGGGACGCCGGGGAGGGGTACGAGCTGAGGGTCGCGCCCTTCCCCGACCCGGACGCGCCGACGTCCTTCGCCTTCTCCCCGGACGGGCCCAACCGGCTGCGGGCGACGCGCTTCGAGGACCGGCACCTCCGCATGGCGCAGATCGTGGGCCGATCCGGGCTGAAGCTCCCCAAAACGGCCCGGGACGCGCTGCTGAGGACCCTGGGCAGCCTGGCCTCCGTCGTGACGATCCACTCCGATCTCGAGGGGCTGGAGACGGATGCCCAGACGGTGAAGGCCGACGGCAGGCTCTGCGTTCAAATTCAGCCCGCGCAGGACGGTCTGGACGTGGACGCCGTCGTGCGCCCCCTGGGGCCCGGGAGCGCTCCATGCCGGCCGGGCCGCGGAGGGGCCAACCTCTTCGGTTCCCAGGACGGACGGCGCGTGCAGGCGCAGCGCGACCTGGGGGAGGAGCGGGAGGGGCTGCGGCTGTTGCGGGAGCGGTGCCCCGCCCTGGCGGAGGGGGAGCAGGCGGCGGACGAGAAGTGGCGGCTGCCGGACGCCGAGCTGGCCCTGGAGTTCCTGGTGCAGCTCGGGGAGATGGGGGACGCCGTGACGGTGGAGTGGCCCAAGGGCCAGAGCATGAGGGTCGCCGCCGTCGTCTCGGATGGGAGCCTGAACGTCTCCGTGCGCGAGGCCGGGGACTGGTTCGGGGTCTCGGGGGAGCTCCGCGTCCGGGAGGACCTGGTGCTGAACATGAGGGCCCTCCTGGAGCGGATGAAGTCCGGGCTCGGGCGCTTCATACCGCTGGGCGATGGGGAGTTCCTCGCCCTGACGCGGGAGTTCCGCCGCAGGCTGGAGGCCCTGGGATCGCTCGGCGACGCGAGGGGGGAGGAGATCCGCGTCGCGCCGCTGGCCGCAGGACTGGCCGCGGAGCTCGTCGAGGGGGCCGGCCGCGTCGATGCGGGGCCCGAATGGCGGGCGCTGCTCGACCGCGTCGCGGAGGCGGAGCGCATCGTCCCGGTCCTGCCCCCCACCTTCCGGGGGGAGCTCCGGGAGTATCAGGCGGAGGGGTTCGCGTGGCTCTCGCGCCTGGCCCACTGGGGGGCCGGCGCCTGCCTGGCGGACGACATGGGCCTGGGCAAGACGATCCAGACGCTGGCCCTGCTGGTAGCCCGGGGGGCAGAGGGGCCCGCCCTGGTGGTCGCCCCCACGTCGGTCTGCGCCAACTGGCTGGCGGAGTCCGCGCGCTTCGCCCCGACCCTGAACGTCCTGGAGCTGCGCCACGGCGACCGGGAGCGGATGCTCGCGGAGCTGGGCCCGATGGACCTCGTCGTCACGAGCTACGGCATCCTCCAGAACGAGGTGGAGCGCTTCGCGGAGGTGCGGTGGAGCACCGTCGTCCTGGACGAGGCGCAGGCGATCAAGAACATGGGGACGAAGCGGTCCGGAGCGGTGATGAAGCTGAACGCGGCCTTCCGGATGGCGACGACGGGCACCCCCGTGGAGAATCGCCTGAGCGAGCTGTGGAGCCTCTTCCGATTCCTGAACCCGCACTACCTGGGCTCGTTCGAAAGCTTCAACCGCCGCTTCGCGACGCCCATCGAGCGAGACGGGGACCGCGGGGCCCGTCAGCGCCTCAGGAGGATGATCCAGCCCTTCATCCTGCGCCGGACCAAGGAGCAGGTCCTGGAGGAGCTGCCCTCCAAGACGGAGATCACCCTGAGGGTGGAGATGCGGGAGGAGGAGTTCGCCTTCTACGAGGCCCTGCGCCGGGCGGCCGTGGACACGTTTGCGGACGGGGGCGCGGCCGAGGACCGCCGGCTCCGGATATTCGCGGAGCTGATGAAGCTGCGCCGGGCCTGCTGCAACGCCTCGCTGGTGGAGCCGGGGCTGCGTCTGCCCTCGGCCAAGCAGGAGGCGTTTCTGGATATCCTCGCGGAGCTGCGCTCGGGCGGGCACAAGGCGCTGGTGTTCAGCCAGTTCGTCGGGCACCTCGCGATCCTGAGGGACTGCCTGGAGCGGGAGGGTGTGCCCTACCAGTACCTGGACGGGGCGACGCCGCCCGACGAGAGGCGTCGGCGCGTCGCGGCGTTTCAGGCCGGCGAGGGGGACTGTTTCCTGATCAGCCTCAAGGCGGGCGGGACCGGCCTGAACCTGACGGCGGCGGACTACGTCGTCCACATGGACCCGTGGTGGAACCCCGCGGTGGAGGAGCAGGCCTCGGACCGGGCGCACCGCATCGGGCAGGAGCGGCCGGTTACGGTCTACCGCATCGTGGCGAAGAACACCGTCGAGGAACGGATCGTCGACCTGCACGCCTGGAAGCGGGACCTGGCCGAGAGCCTGCTGGAGGAGTCGGACGCGGCGGTCAGGCTGTCGGCCGAGGAGATGCTGGCCCTGATCCGGGAGACGCGCTGAGGAGGGAAAAGGATGCCGCGCCCGGCGTGCTGTATAATGATGTCTCGTAAAATGCGCCGCGGGCGCAGGCGCTCGAATGTTCCGGCTCGAATGCTTTGGAGGTTGAGCGGTAATGCGGATACTTTTGCTGGGGGCGAACGGCTTCATCGGGAGCCACCTGACCGAAAAAATTCTGGACGCCTCGGACGACGAGGTCGTCGCGTTCGACATAAAGGGAGATAACCTGGAGTGCTTCTCCGGGCGGGAGCGGTTTTCGTTCCGCCGGGGCGACATCTTCGAGGATGACGCGTGGCTGGAGGAGCAGGTGGCGGCCTGCGACGTCGTCCTGCCGTTCGCGGGGGTGGCGAAGCCCGCCTACTACCTCAGCCACCCGCTCTGGACCTTCGAGCTGGACTTCGAGCAGAACCTCAAGATCGTCCGGCTCTGCGTGAAGCACGGCAAGCGCGTGGTCTTCCCCTCGACCTCCGAGGTCTACGGGCTGTCCAGCGACAACCTGCTTCTGGAGGACGAGAGCCCCCTGATCGTGGGGCCCATCGGCAGGATGCGCTGGATCTACAGCTGCGGCAAGCAGATGCTCGACCGCGTCATTGCGGCCTACGGGCAGGAGCGGGGGCTGCGCTACACGATATTCCGCCCGTTCAACTGGGTCGGGCCCCGGCTGGACACCCTGGAGGACGCGCGCGAGCGCCGGGCCCGCTCCATCACGCAGATCGTCCACGACATCCTGTACCGTGGCGAGGTGACGCTCGTCGGCGGGGGGGAGCAGCGCCGCAGCTTCACCTGGATCGGCGACGGGACGGACGCCCTCGCCGCCATCCTGCGCAACGAGGGCGGGCGCGCCGACGGGCAGATCTTCAACATCGGCAACCCGTCCAACAACGTCTCGATCCGCGAGCTGGCGGAGACGATCCTCGGCACGATGCGGGAGATGCCCCGCTTCGCGGGCCGGACGGACGGGGTCCGGGTCGTCTCCGTTCCGGCGGAGAGCTACTACCGCAACGGGTACGACGACATGCGCAACCGCGTGCCTTGCGTGGACAAGATACGGGACCTGCTGGGGTGGACCCCCAGGGTCTCCCTGAAGGAGTCCGTCCGCAGGACCCTGGAGGGCTTCGAGGAACGATGACGGCTCCGGATGGGCGGCGCTTGTGGGCCCTTTCGGTCCCGATAGCGCTGCTGGTATTGTGCGTGTACTTCTGGAACCTGGGCTCCTACGGCCTGATCGATCCCGACGAGGGGCGCTACTCGGAGATCCCGCGCGAGATGCTGGAGTCCGGGGATTTCGTGACCCCCAGGCTCAACTACGCCAAGTACTTCGAGAAGCCCGTGCTGCACTACTGGCTGACCGCGGGAGCCTTTTCCCTCCTGGGGCAGAGCGAGTTCGCCGCGCGGCTGGTCCCGGCGCTCTGCGGGCTGGGCGGGTGCCTGCTGACGTTTTTCCTCGCCCGGAGGATGACGGGCAGCGCCCGGGCCGGGGGATACTCCGCCCTGGTCCTGGCGGGGACCCTGTTGTGGTTCGGCGTGTCCCGCCTCAACATCATCGACATGACGCTGTCGTTCTTCTTCACGGCGGCGCTGTTCGGCTACGGGATGTGGCTCGCGGACGGGGAACGGCCCCGCGGGCGCCCCTGGCTGCTCCTCTTCTACGCGGGGATGGCCCTGGCGACCCTATCCAAGGGGCTGGTCGGCGTGGTGCTGCCGGGCGGGATCGCCGTCCTGCACCTGCTCTTCGCCCGGCGCTGGCGGGACCTGCCGAGGATATTTCCCCTCCTGGGGATCGCCCTCTACTTCGCGCTCACGGCGCCGTGGTTCTGGGCGGTTTGCCGCGCCAACCCCGACTTCTTCGGCTTCTTCTTCGTCCGGGAGCATCTGCTGCGGTACCTGACCAGTGTGCACGACCGCCACCAGCCGTTCTGGTTCTTCGTCCCCGTCCTCCTGGCCGCCCTCGTCCCGTGGACGGGGATGCTGCTGGAGGCCCTGCACGCCGCGCGCGGGAAGTGGGGGCTGCTCTCCCGCTCCTCCGGGCTCTTCCTGGGGGTCTGGTTCACAGCGCCGTTCCTCTTCTTCTCGCTCTCGAGCTCCAAGCTGATCCCCTACATCGCGCCCTGCATGCCGCCGCTGGCGATCCTGATCGGGACGGCGCTCGAGGTCCTAAGCCGGGGCCATGCCGGGGCCGCGTCGATGTCCCGCCGCTTCGTGACCCTGAACGGGGTCATCCTCCTGCCGCTGGTGGCCGCCGGCATCCTCTATCCGGCCCTGAGCTCCCGGCCCGAGACGAAGGAGCTGTTCGTCTACACGCTGCCCGCCTCGGCCTCCCTCCTGCTCTTCTGGGGCGCGTCGCTGGTCCTGCACCGCCGGAGGCTGTTCTCCCCGATGCCCGCGGTCCTGTGCGTCCTGGCGCTGCTCAACGCCTTCGCCTTCTCGCGGGGGTTCGAGGCGAAGGCGCGGCTGAACTCGCATCGGGAGGTCGCGGAGCTGATCCGGGAGAGGGCCGTCGGGACGGACCGGGTCGTCGCCTACCGATCGCTGATGCAGGGGCTGTCCTTCTACCTGGAGCGCCGCATCGTCGTCGCGGAGGATCGGAACGAGCTGGAGTTCGGGGCCGCGCAGGAGGATCCCCAATGGTTCCTCGACGCCGGAGGGCTTCGGAGGCTGTGGAACGGCCCGGACCGGGTGTTTCTGGTGGCGGATCGGAAGCACGAGGAGAGGCTGGCGTCGGACCTCGGCCGGGAGCCGCTGCGCCTGGGCGAGACCCCGGGCGGCATCCTCTTCTCCAACTATTGACCTTTTATCGACTTTTTCCCCGGCCCCCTCTTTTCGGCCATTGACCCCCGGCACGCCTTTCGGGGAACTGCAGAGGTATCTCGACTTGAACACGGACTTATTGAACAGGAATTCGAACATGCAATCGAACGCGAACTCGAACACGGACGCGCCGCGCGATGCGCACGGCGGAAAGACGGACGTCTCGGTGATCGTCCCCGTCTACAACGAGGAGGAGAGCCTCCCCGACCTCTTCGCGCGCCTCCTCCCCGTCCTGGACGGGATGGGGCGCCCCTACGAGGCCATCCTCATCAACGACGGCAGCCGGGACGCGTCGCTGCCTCTCCTGCTGCGCCAGCGTGCCCTGCGGCCCGACGTGATCCGCATCATCGACTTCAACGGCAATTTCGGGCAGCACATGGCGATCATGGCGGGCTTCGAGGCGTCCCGGGGGGAGATCGTGGTCACGCTCGACGCGGACCTTCAGAACCCCCCGGAGGAGATCCCCCGCATCGTGGCCGCCATCGACGAGGGGCACGACGTCGTGGGGACGGTGCGCGTCCAGCGCCGGGACGGTTTTTTCCGCAAGGCGGCCTCCCGGGTCGTCAACCGGGTAACGAACCGGATCACGGGGCTGTCCCTGCACGACTACGGCTGCATGCTGCGGGGCTATCGGCGGGACGTCATCGACATCATCAACGAGGCCGCGGAGAGCACGACCTTCATCCCCGCGCTGGCCCAGAAGTTCGCGGTCAACCCCGTGGAGATCGACGTGGGGCACAGCGAGCGGGAGCGCGGAAAATCCAAGTACAGCCTGTTCCGCCTGATCCGCCTGAACTTCGACCTGATGACGGGGTTCTCGCTCGTCCCGCTCCAGGCCGTCACCATGACGGGGATGCTCCTGTCCGTGCTGAGCCTGCTCTTCGCCGTCTACATGTTCGCCCGCAGGCTCTGGATAGGCCCCGAGGCCGAGGGGGTGTTCACGCTGCTGGCGCTGAACTTCCTGCTGATGGGCGTCACGATCTTCTGCGTGGGCATCGCGGGGGAGTACGTAGGGCGCGTCTACATGGAGGTGCGCCGCCGCCCGCGCTACGCGGTCCGCAGGACCTACGGCTTCGGGGACGCCAAGGACGGCAGTGACGGGAACGACGGCAGAGGGGAGGCGGAGCAGTGAGCGCGCCGCGCCGTGCCGTGGTCTTCGCCTACAGCTCCGTCGGCTGCATCTGCCTCCGGGCGCTGCTGGAGAGGGGCGTCGAGGTCGCCGCGGTCTATACCCATGAGGACGACCCCGGGGAGGAGCGCTGGTTCGACTCCGTCGCCGACCTCGCCCGGGCCCGCGGCCTCGCCGTCCTCACCCCGGAGCGTCTGGACGGGGCGGAGGAGGAACGCCTCCGCGCGCTCGCGCCCGACCTGATCTTCTCGTTCTACTACCGCTCCCTCATCCCGGAGCGGATCCTGCGCCTGGCGCCGCTCGGGGCCTTCAACATGCACGGCTCGCTGCTGCCCCGCTACCGGGGCCGGGCCTGCGTGAACTGGGCCGTCCTGAACGGCGAGACGGAGACCGGGGTGACGCTGCACCACATGACCGCGCGGGCGGACCGCGGCCGGATCGTCGACCAGGCGTCCGTCCCCATAGGGCCCGACGACACGGCGCACGACGTCTTTCTGAAGCTGATTCCCCTCGCGGGCACGGTGCTGCGGCGCAGCCTGCCGGCCATTCTGGCGGGCCGCGCGGAGGGCGTGGAACAGGACGAGTCGCGGGCGACGACCTTCGGGAGACGGCGGCCGTCGGACGGCCTGATGGACTGGACCGGGAGTGCGCACGCCCTGCACGACCTGGTCCGGGCGGTCGCTCCGCCCTTTCCGGGAGCGTTCACCTTTGTGGAGGGGCGAAAGCTCTTCGTGTGGAGGACCCGCGTCCCGGAGGGGGCCGATGCGCCCTGCGGGGCGGCGCCGGGGACGGTCCTGCGCTCGGAGCCGCTGACCGTGGCGACGGGCTCGGGGCCGCTGGTTGTGACGGAAGCCCGATGGGAGAACGACGGGGCGGACGATGAAAAGGACGGCGGGAGGGGCGGAGCGGTTCCGCTCCTTCCCGCGGGGACCGTTTTGGGGGGAGTTCTTGCAAGATGACGGACAACTGCGCGTTGGCGCTGAAGATCGACGTCGATACGCTGAAGGGGTACCGGGAGGGGCTGCCGCGCCTTCTGGACATGCTGAAGCGCCGGGGCATCCGGGCCTCGATCTTCTTTTCCATGGGGCCGGACAACTCCGGCAAGGCCGTGCGGCGCATCTTCCGAAGGGGCTTCGTCTCCAAGATGCTGCGCACCCGGGCGCCCTCGACCTATGGGCTGAAGACCCTCCTCTACGGGACGCTGCTGCCCGCGCCGATGATCGTGGAGTCCGACCCCGGCCTGCTGCGCCGGGCGATGGACGAGGGGCACGACTGCGGCGTCCACGCGTGGGACCACGTGTTCTGGCAGGACTGGCTGCCGTCGCTCTCCCGGGAGGCCGTCCGCGGGCAGTTCGCGCGCTCGATGGAGCTCTTCGAGCGGGTGTCGGGAACGGCCCCGGCCTGCTGCGCCGCGCCGGGCTGGCAGACGACGCCCGACGCCCTGGCCGTCCAGGACGAGCTGGGCTTCGCCTATTGCAGCGACGTCCGCGGGACGGGGCCGTCTTTACCACGGGTGTTTTTGCCCCGGATGGGCGGGACGACGTTCCGCACCCCGCAGATCCCCTCGACGCTCCCGACCCTGGACGAGCTCTGGGGGACGGACGGCCTGGACGCGGACACCGTGAACGACCGGTACCTGGACCTGCTGGAGCCGGGGGTGAACGTCCACACCATCCATACGGAGATGGAGGGCGGCGCGATGAGCGGGGTCTTCGAGGCGCTGCTGGACGCCTGCCTGGAGGGCGAGATGGCCTTCATGACGCTGCGCGAGGTTTTGGCCGGAGCCGCGGCGACGGCGGACGGCGGGGCCGCACCGCTGCCCGTGTCCGAGGTCGTCATGCGCAAGATCCCGGGGCGCGCCGGGACGTTGGCCGTCCAGCAGGCCGCGGAGGGCTGAGGCGGTCGCCATGCGCATCTCCCTCAGGGCCCTCGTCGGCTGTACGCTCCTTCTGCTGGCGGCGTTCGTCTGCTGGCGCTATCTCGCGTCCCTGAGGGAGTCCCCGGTCCGATGGGTCGAGGGGGGCCTCGCGCTCTCGGAGGAGGTCTGGGGACAGCTTCGTTCCCTGTGGGATGAGGTGCGGCGCTACGTCTACTGGATCCTGGGCGTGTACGTCGTCGTGGCCGCGCTCACGGTCTTCTTCGAGGAGAGCAACCCGGACCGCGCGAACCTCTGGCTCTTCACGCTCCTGCTCTTCCCCTACGTCGGGCTCGCGGCCTATCTGTTCTTCGGCCCAAACGTGCGGAGCGTCCCGCACCGCTGGCGCGTGTTCCGAAGCTCCCGCCGGCGTTCGAAAAATCGCTCCGGCCGGGCTGCGCCCGAGGCGGCGGACGGCCTGGAGCGCCTGCTGGAGGTCTCGAGCGGAGCCGTCCCGACCCGAGGCAACGCGGTGCGCATTCTGCTGGACGGGGAACGGACCTTCTCCGCCATCGAGGAGGCCCTGGCCTCGGCCCGCCGCACCATCCACATGGAGTACTTCTCCGTGGCCCACGACGAGCTGGGGACCCGGATAAAAAAACTGCTGATCGATCGGGCGAGGGCGGGCGTGAAGGTCCGTTTCCTCTACGACGCGGTCGGGAGCTGGCGCATCGGGCGCGAGTACGTCGACGAGCTCCGGGCCGCCGGGGTGCAGGTCCGGGCCTTCATGCCGGTGGCCTTCGCACGGTTCCGCAGCGGGCTGAACCATCGGGACCACCGCAAGATCGTCGTGGTCGACGGCGGGGTCGGCTTCGTCGGGGGCCTGAACGTCGGCGACATGTACCTGGGCCGGGACCCCAGGATGGGCCGGTGGCGCGACACCCACCTGCGCCTCGAGGGGCCGGCGGTCCGCGAGCTGGACCGCGTCTTCCTGGAGCTCTGGGGCCAGTGCGTCGGCGGGAAAGCGGGTAAAACGGAGTGCGGAGGGCCGGAGTCCCCGTCCCCCACGCCGGACGGCGGGGAGAATGGCGGGGAGAATGGAAAGAAGGGCCCTGTGGAAGGGGTCCCGGTCCAGATCGCGTCCAGCGGCCCCGGCCCCACCTTCCGGGCCATAGCGGACGGCTATTTTCAGATGATCGCCTCGGCGTGCCGGCGCGTCTGGATCACGACGCCCTATCTCGTCCCGGGCGAGACGCTGTCCAACGCGCTGTCCATCGCGGCCCGGAGCGGCGTCGACGTGCGCGTCATCATCCCCTCGAAGGCGGACCACACCCTGGTGTTCTGGGCCTCGCAGTTCAACGTGGACACGCTGCTGAGGAACGGCGTCCGCGTCTTCAGCTACAAGGGGGGCTTCGTCCACGCCAAGACGATGGTCGCGGACTCGGAGGTCGCCTCGGTCGGAACCGCGAACCTGGACGTGCGCAGCCTGGAGATCAACTACGAGGTGCAGGCCTTCATGCGCTCGAAGGAGCTGGCGGCCCAGCTGGAGAGCGCCTTCCTGGACGACCAGGAGCTTTGCGAGGAGGAGTCCCTGTCGGGCCGGAGGAACAGGCCCCTCATCCGGAAGGTGCAGGCCGCCGTGGGGCGCCTCTGGTCCGCCCTCCTGTAGCTCCGGCGGGGCGATCCGAGCCGAACCGCAGCATCGTTCCGTACAATCTCTTCGATCGCCCCTTTCCGAATGGATATCCGGCTCCTTTTGGGTTAAACTTAAGCGGAGGGAAGACGGACCTCGTGCGGTATTCGAGTCTTCGGCATTCCGGGAGGTGCGCAATGAGAAGCTATATGAGCGCTCTGAAGGCGGTGGAGGAGGCTGGGGGAAAGGCCTGGCTCGTGGGGAACACGGCACGGACGATCGCGATGGACCTCCAGCCGGACGTCCTGTCCATGACCGCGGAACCCTGCGACCTCGGGGCCCTGGCCGGCCGGCTGGGGAACGGGACGGTCGGCGCCGTGGGCGGCTTTCCCGTGCTTCGCACGGCGGTGCTGGACATGCCGGTCGAGGTCGCCCTTCTGCAGGGCGGATCGATCGAGGAGGACCTGGCCCGCAGGGACTTCAGCATGAACGCCATCGCGTTCCGCAGCGACTGGGGAGTGGTCGATCCCTTCGGCGGCCGCCACGACATCCGCAACCGGGTCATACGCCTGACGGGGGACGACATCGAGCTGGTGCGCCGGGACCCCCTGCGCATCGTCCGCATGCTCCGCTTCGCCGCGGAGCTGTCCATGGACATCTTCTGGAAGACCGAGACGGACGTCCGGACCTTCATCGAGGCGAACCCCGGCCTCATCCACAGCACGGCCCCCGAACGCTGGGGGCGCGAGATCCTGGGGGGGATGCGCGCCTGTCCCCACGACTTCGCCCGCCTGTGCGACGGCTACCGCCTGTTCCCCCTCTTCCTGCCCGAGTTCGAGGAGCTCAAGGACATCGTCGAGCCCAGGACGGGCCTGACCCTTTTCGAGCACGCCATGGCGACGCTGCGGGTCATCCAGGACCGTCTCCGAATCCACAAGATCAGGGAAAACGACGCCTTTGCGCTGGCGGGGCTGTTCTGCCGCGTCGGGACGAAATCGCTCGACGTCGGGGATCCCCGTCCCGTGACGGACCTCGCCTCCCGATACCTCAGGCTCTGGAACATCCCGTCGGACACGGCCGACAGGGTGTCCGCGATCATCATGAACTACCGTTCGCTCCATGCGCCCCGGACCGAGGAGGAGCTCTGCGGGGACGTGCTGCGGTACGGCCGGGAGGCCGTGAGCATGACGCTCGAGTTCGCGTCGTGCAGCGCGCTGGCGGAGCGTTTCCCGAGCATCGACATCGTGAAGGGGAACCGCTGGCGGCTGGAGCAGGTGCTGCGGCGCTTCGCGTCGACGGAACGGCAGATGGACGGTTCGGACCGCTTCCTCACGGGCGGCGATGTGATGGACCTGCTGAAGCTGGTCCCGGGGCGGAAGGTTGGGGAGATCCTGAACGGGCTGGATATGGCGGTCGGGACCGGCCGGGTCTCCAGCCGGTCCGAGGCTGAGGCCTGGGTGCTGCGCCGTGGAAGCGCTTTCTGATTCCATAGCGGCGATCGCCACGGCCTGGGGGGAGGCGGGCGTGGCCATCGTGCGCCTGTCGGGGCCCGACGCCGTGCCCCTCGCGAGGACGACGCTGCGTTTTGGGCCGAACGGTTTTCCGCCGCCCCGCGAGATGAGGCTGGCGTTCCTGCTGGACGACAGGGAGAGCCCCATCGACCAGGTGCTGGTGGTGCACTTCGCGGCCCCGCGCAGCTACACGGGCGAGGACGTCGTGGAGATCCATACGCACGGGGGCACCCTGGTGGCGCAGCTCTGCCTGGAGGCCCTGCTCCGCCGCGGGGCACGCCTCGCGGAGCCCGGGGAGTTCACGCGGCGCGCCTTTCTCAACGGGCGCATCGACCTCTCCCAGTCGGAGGGGGTGCTGGGCATCATCCGGTCGCGCAGCGCCGAGGCCCTGCGCGCGGCGGCCCGGACGCTTTCGGGCGAGCTTTCGGAGTTCGTCCGGGAGATCCGGGATGAGCTCCTGGAGCTGCAGGGCAGCCTCGAGGCGGGGCTGGACTTCCCGGAGGGAGAGGCCCCCTTCCTCGACGAGGCGTCGCTGCGCGACGCGGCCGCAACGCTGAAGCTGACCCTGCAGGACCTGTTGGACCGCTGCTCCCTGGGCCTTCTGCTGCGGGAGGGGATCCGCGTCGTGCTGTCGGGCCGGCCGAACGTGGGAAAGTCGTCCCTGCTGAACGCGCTCCTGAAGCAGTCCCGGGCCATCGTCACGGCGCTGCCGGGGACGACGCGGGACGTCATCGAGGAGGCCATCACCTACCGGGGCGTCCCGATCCGCCTGGTGGACACCGCGGGGCTGCGCACGCCGGTCGACGAGATCGAGGCCAGCGGCATCGAGCGGACGAAACAGGAGCTGAAGCAGGCGGACATCTGCCTCTGGCTCCTGGACTGCTCCGTTCCCCTGGACGGCGAGGACCTGGAGTACCTGCGCTCCCTGAGCGTTCGGGAGCATGTCGTCCTGCTGAACAAGGCGGACAAGAGCCATGCGGTGACGGAGGACGACATTCGGGAGATCGTGCCGGAGAGCTCGGTCATCTCCCTCTCGGCCAAAACGGGCGAGGGGCTGGAGCTCCTGAAGGAGGAGATCCTCGCGATCGCTACGGGCAACGGGTCCCTGGACGCCGGGCTCAACGTTACGGCCCGCCAGTTGGATGAGATTCGCCAGGCCCTGAACGCCATGACGGAGGCGGAGGCGGCGATCCTGGACGGGGTGGGACAGGACGTCGTGGCGGGGCTCCTGGGGAGTGCGCGCAACGCCCTGGAACGGCTTCTGGGCATCGCCTGCGACGACGCGCTGCTCGACTCCGTCTTCAGCCGCTTCTGCGTGGGCAAGTAGCCCACTCCCGGCCGGACGCCCCGCGGCGAGGGCGGCCGGCCGCATTTTCCGGAAGGGTAATGATGATATAATCGATTCGGACATAGTCGAGGACGGGGGGCAGACGATGCGAAAGTACATCTTCCAGAGGATCTGGACCAGTTTGTTGACGTTGTTCGTCGTCATAACCCTCACCTTCTTCATGATGCGCGCCATCCCCGGCGGCCCCTTCACGGACGAGAAGGGCATTCCGCCGCACATCATGGCCAAGATCATGGAACGCTACCGACTGAACGACCCGCTTTACGTGCAGTACGGACGCTATCTTTGGGACGTCCTCCGTTTCGACCTGGGGCCCTCCTATCGGTACGAGGGCATGACGGTCAACAAGATCATTAGCGACAGCTTCCCCGTGTCCCTGATGGTGGGCTCCATGGCGCTGGCCCTGGCTCTGGCGGTCGGCATCCCGGCGGGAATCGTTTCCGCGCTGCGGCGTGGGCGGTGGCAGGACCGCAGCGCGATGGTCCTGGCGACGCTGGGCATCACCATTCCAAATTTCGTCATCGCGACGACCCTGGTCTACCTCTTCGCCTACCGATGGGGCTGGGTGACGGTGGGCTTCTGGGAGGGGCTGCCCACGGCCGTCCTCCCCGCCCTGACGCTGGCGGGGTACCCCACGGCCTTCATCTCCCGCCTGACGCGCTCCAGTATGCTGGAGGTCATCCAGCAGGACTACATCCGCACCGCGCATTCCAAGGGGCTTCGAGAGCGCACGGTCGTCTACATCCATGCGCTGCGCAACGCCATCATCCCGGTGATCACCTACCTGGGGCCGCTCGCCGCAGGAATCCTCACCGGCAGTTTCGTCGTGGAGCAGGTCTTCGGCGTGCCGGGGCTGGGGACGTTCTTCGTCACCAGCATCTCCAACCGCGACTACACCACCATCATGGGGGTCACCATCTTCTACAGCGCGCTGCTGGTCTTCCTGAACCTGGTCGTGGACATCTGCCTCGGGTTCGTCGACCCGCGGATCAAGCTGCACTAGCGCGCGCCGCGGGGGGAGCGAGGCCATGAATCCGCCTCGCCGTCACTGGCCATCGATCGAATCATCGTATTGAAATGTCGAATGAATGAAGGGGGAAACACGATGAACGCCTTTAACGGCGCCACCACCCTGCCGGCGGTCCCGGACCTGAGCGACCCCGCCCTGTTCGAGCCGGTCGGCGCCGCGGAGAAGCAGGGCTCGGAGTTCGTGCGTCCCTCGCAGAGCTATTGGCAGGACGCCTGGCGTCGCCTGAAGCGGGACCGGCTGGCCCTGCTGGGCGGGGCGGCGATCCTGCTCATCCTGCTGCTGGCCGTCGTCGGGCCGTGGCTTTCGCCCTACGCCTACGACACGCAGAACTTCATGGAGTCCAACGAGCTGCCCAGCCTGAAGCACTGGTTCGGGACGGACATGTTCGGGCGCGACCTTCTCGTCCGCGTGCTCTACGGGGCGCGGATATCCCTGGCGGTCGGGTTCGTCGCGAGCCTCATCAACCTGACGATCGGCGTGATCTACGGCGGCGTCTCCGGCTTCGTCGGGGGACGGACGGACAACTTCATGATGCGCGTCGTCGACACCATCCACAGCGTCCCGCTGATGATCTACGTCATCCTTCTGATGGTCGTCGTGGGGCCGGGTCTGAAGAGCATCTTCCTGACGCTTGGCATCTCCTACTGGGCCTCCATGGCCCGTATCGTGAGGTCCGAGGTCATGCGGATCAAGAACGAGGAGTTCGTTCTGGCCGCCCGGGTCCTGGGGGCCTCCGGCGCTCGGATGCTGCTGCGGCACCTCATCCCCAACGCGATGGGGCCCATCCTGGTGACGCTCACCTTCTCCATCCCTCAGGCCATCTTCACCGAGGCGTTCCTGAGCTTCGTCGGCCTGGGGGTCAGCGCTCCGATGGCGAGCTGGGGCGTGCTGTGCAACGACGCGATCGGCGCTCTGGCCATCTATCCGTGGCAGCTCTTCTTCCCGGCCGCCGCGATCTCGGTCACCATTCTGGCCTTCAATTTCCTGGGCGACGGCCTGCGCGACGCGCTGGACCCGCGCCTGAGGAAGTAGCCGGCCTCCCTTGGGGGGAGAGAGGGCGGACGCCGTGACGACGGACAATATGACGATGGATGTGAGGACGACGGAGGAAAACATGACGGCGGACAAGGACGCCCTTCTGCGGGTGGAGGACCTGCGCACCTCCTTTTTCACCCCGGTTGGGGAGGTGAAGGCGGTTGGCGGGGTGTCCTTCGAGCTGAGGCGGGGCGAGGTGCTGGGGATCGTCGGCGAGTCCGGGAGCGGCAAG
The DNA here is from genome assembly GCF_938040765.1 of uncultured Fretibacterium sp. Classification (GTDB taxonomy): domain Bacteria; phylum Synergistota; class Synergistia; order Synergistales; family Aminobacteriaceae; genus CAJPSE01. The sequence continues at coordinate 5,573 of NZ_CALIAA010000068.1, read as the reverse complement.
AGCGTGACCATGCTGTCGCTGCTGCGCCTGCTCGGGACTTCGGGGCGCGTCGTGGGCGGGAGCATCGTCTTCGACGGGACCGAGCTGACGGAGGTCCCCGAACGGCGGATGGCCGACCTGCGGGGACGGCGCATCTCCATGATCTTTCAGGACCCCATGACGAGCCTGAACCCCGTGCTCACCATCGGCTATCAGCTCGAGGAACCGCTTCGGCGCCACGGAAGCGGCCCGGCCGCCGAGCGGCGGAAGCGCGCGCTCGAGATGCTGCGCCGCGTGGGCATCGAGCCCGCGGAGCACCGTATCGGCCAGTACCCGCACCAGTTCAGCGGCGGGCAGCGGCAGCGCATCATGATCGCCATGGCGCTGATGTGCCATCCCGACCTGCTGATCGCCGACGAACCGACGACGGCCCTGGACGTCACCGTCCAGGCCCAGATCCTGGACCTGATGAAGGAGCTTCAGGGGCAGTTCGGCACGTCGATCGTCCTGATCACCCACGACCTGGGGGTGATCGCGGGCATGGCCGACCGGGTGCTCGTCATGTACGGCGGGCGCATTGTAGAGCGGGGAACCCGGCGCGACGTCTTTTACGCCCCGGCGCATCCCTACACCCGCGGGCTCCTGAGGTCGGTCCCCAACCCGGACGAGCTGACGAAGAAGCGTCTGATCCCCATCGAGGGGCAGCCTCCGGACCTGCTGAACCCGCCCTCCGGCTGTCCCTACGCCGCGCGCTGCCCTGAGACGATGCGCATCTGCATGGAGTACCCGCCGCAGCGGACGAGCCTCTCGGACTCGCACAGCGCGTCCTGCTGGCTCCTGGCCCGGCCGGGCTCGGAGGTGGGGAGATGACGATGACGGAGAGGACGGCGGCCGGACGGGGGACCGGGTCGGAGACGGCCCTTCTCGAGGTTCGGGACCTGGCGAAGCACTTCGCCGTCCCGGGCGGGACGGTGCGCTCGGTCGACGGGGTGTCCTTCGACATCCGCGCCGGGGAGACCCTGGGGCTGGTGGGGGAATCCGGCTGCGGCAAGACCACGACGGGCCGTACCATCGTCAGGCTCTACGAGCCCACGGGCGGTTCGGTCCGCTTCATGGGGCAGGACATCTCCCATCTGTCGCAGCACGGGATGCTGCCGTGGCGCAAGCGGATGCAGATGATCTTCCAGGACCCCTACGCCTCGCTGAACCCGCGCATGACGGTGGGCGACATCGTGATGGAGCCGATGGTCATCCACGGCTTTCCCAGGGATGAGCGGGCCGACCGGGTCCGGCATTTGCTGCGCATGGTGGGCCTGAACAGCGAGCACGCCAACCGCTATCCGCACGAGTTCAGCGGCGGCCAGCGCCAGAGGATCGGGATTGCCCGGGCCCTGGCCGTGGAGCCCGAGTTCATCGTCTGCGACGAGCCGATCTCGGCGCTCGACGTCTCCATCCAGGCCCAGATCGTCAACATGCTGGAGGACCTTCAGGACGAGCTGGGACTCACCTACCTGTTCATAGCGCACGACCTCTCGATGGTGAAGCACATCAGCGACCGCATCGCGGTGATGTACCTGGGCAACATCGTGGAGTTGGCGGAGAGCGGAGAGCTCTACAACAACCCGCAGCACCCCTACACCCGCTCGCTGCTCTCGGCCATCCCCATCCCGGACCCGGACCTTTCCGACGCGCGGCGGCGCATCTCCCTGTCGGGCGAGATACCGAGCCCCCTGAACCCGCCCTCCGGCTGCAAGTTCCACACGCGGTGCCCCGACGCGAGGCCGGAGTGCGCCGAGGCCGACACGGCGCTGCGGGAGCTCCGTCCGGGGCACCTGTGCGGCTGCCCGATGGCGTAGGCGCCTGCGCTTGGCGGGCAAAAACAGCCGACTTGAAACTTGAAAGAAAATAAAACAAGAAGGACGAGGTCTTATCGAGCGAAAGGAGCGGACGGCGGAATGGCAAGGAGCGTGAGGTGTCTTCTGGCGCTGATGGCGGCGCTGTTCCTGGCGGGGACGGGCGCGGCCGCGGAGGGGGAGATCGTCTTCAACCTGGCGGTCGAGCCCCAGACGATCGACCCGGTGCGGAACAACGCGGTGGACGGGTCGAACGTGATCTTCAACCTCTTCGACGGGCTGGTGCGCATCGGGTTCGACGACGCGCCGGAGCCGGGCTGCGCGGAGAGGTGGGAGGTCTCGGAGGATGGGATGACCTGGACGTTCCACCTACGCAAGGGGTTGAAGTGGTCGGACGGCAAGCCCCTGACGGCGGAGGATTTCCGTTACGGCCTGCTCCGGCTCCTGGATGCGCGGAACGCGTCCCCGAACGCCTACATGGCGTACTTTCTCAAGAACGGCGAGGCGTTCTTCAACGGCAAGGCCGGATCCGAGGATGTGGGCATCGACGTGCCGGACGACGCGACGCTGCGGCTCCGCCTGGAGAACCCCGCGCCCCTGATGCTGGACTGCCTGTCCTTCTACGCCTTCGCCCCCGCGCGGGCGGACGTCGTGGAGCAGGACCCGCGCGGCTGGGCGACGAAGCCCGAAAGCCTGGTGTGCAACGGTCCGTTCGTACTGTCCGAGTGGAAGCACAACAGCGAGCTGACCCTGACGAAGAATCCCAACTACTGGGACGCGGACAACGTGAAGATCGACAAGGTCCGCCTGGTCATGATCACGGACTCCAACACCGCCCTGGCCGCGTTCAAGGCGGGGAAGATCGACCTGCTCGACCGGATCCCGCCGCAGATGACGCCGCAGCTCATCCAGAGCGGCGAGGCGAAGGTGGCACCGACCCTCGGCACCTCCTTCTCCGTCTTCAACGTCGCCAAGGCGCCCTTCGACAACCCGAAGGTGCGAAGGGCCTTCGCTCTGGCGATCGACCGGACGGCGATGGTGGAGAAGGTCGCGATGGGCGGCCAGAAGCCGGCCGTGGCGTTCATCCCCTACGGTATCCCCGGCGTGGGGGCCGACAAGGACTTCCGGGCGGAGGGCGAGGCCTTCCTGCCGGAACGGGCCGACCCCGAGGCGGCGAAAAAGCTGCTGGCCGAGGCCGGGTACCCGGACGGCAAGGGCTTCCCCAAGGTCACCTACAAGTACAACCTGAACCCCATCAACAAGGCCATCGCCGAGGCGCTCCAGGCCATGTGGAAGCAGAACCTGGGCATCGAGGTGGGGCTGGCCAACGAGGAGTGGAAGGTGTTCATCGACACGCGGATGCAGAAGAACTTCGACATCGCGCGGCACGCCTATCTGGTGGACTTCTTCGACGCGGGCAGCCTGCTGGAGCTGTGGATGACCGGGTTTCCCGAGAACGTCGCCAACTACTCCAACGCCGAGTACGACGCCCTGATGAAGGATTCCCTCAAGCAGATGGACCGGTCCAAGCGCATGGAGGACATGCACAGGGCCGAGGCGATCCTGATGCGCGACCTTCCGGTGCTGCCCCTCTACTTCTACTCGACCCCCTACATGCAGAGCGCCCGCGTGAAGGGCGTCTACATCTCCCCGCGCAACTGGGTCTTCTTCCGCGGCGTCGAGGTCGTGGAATAGGGACGAGAGCTATACGGCTGGGTCCATCGGTGGGTCCGGCCGTTTTTTAGCGGGCGGCCACGGCGTCCGCACCCTGGAGTCGTTCTTGTGCCGCATAGGATGGAAGGAGGATGGTTTTTGATGCAGGGTAACTTTTTGAGTCCGGCGGAGATCGCAAAGTATGTTGTCGATGTGGGGCAGAAGAAGGCGGAGCTTTCCCCTTTCAAGCAACTGCTCCTCAGTGTGCTTGCGGGGGGGTTTATCGCGCTCGCAGCGCAGGGATCCAACGCGGCCATCCACACCGTCGAGTCGATCGGTCTGGGCAAGACGCTTGCGGGAGCGCTCTTCGCCGCAGGACTGATCCTGGTTATCGTTGCGGGCGGCGAGCTCTTCACCGGCAACAGCCTGATGGTCGCCGCGCTGGCGGATCGGAAGATCTCCCTGCCCGCGATGCTTCGCGGCTGGTGTCTCGTCTACCTGGGCAACCTGGTCGGCTCCGTGCTGGTGGCGTTCTTCGTCCTGAAGTCCGGTCAGCTTGGGTACACCGGGGGCCTTTTGGGCGGGTTCACCCTGAAGCTGGCGGCCTACAAGACGGCCCTGACCTTCGAGAAGGCCTTCTTTATGGGGATACTCTGCAACTGGCTGGTCTGCCTGTCGGTCTGGATGGCCTACGGGGCCGGGGACGTCGCCGGAAAGATTCTGGCGATCTTCTTCCCCATATGGCTCTTCGTCGCGTCCGGCTTCGAGCACAGCATAGCGAACATGTACTACATCCCCGCGGGCATCCTGGCCAAGGCGGACCCGCTTTTCGTGGAGAAGGCCCTGGAGCTGGGGGCCTCCCAGCAGGCGATCGACGCCCTGGGCTGGGGCTCGATGTTCTCGGCCAACCTGCTTCCCGTAACCCTGGGGAACATACTGGGCGGGGCGTTCTTCGTCGGGCTGGCGTACTGGCTTGCCTACCGCAGGGCGGCGTGAGGTTCGCGTCCCGGTACGGGGCTTCCGTGGGGCGCGATGATGCGGGGCGGAGGGTATTTCCCGGCCGGACGACAGCACCGGTGCGGCCCCTTGTCTCGGCGGGCGAGAGCTGATAGAATACGCCCCGTTCCGCTCTTCCTCTTCGCCGGCGGCGGCATTCCGAATCGAGTCGACCTCGGGCGCATGCCGGAGGGGCGCGGTTCGCCCACCCCCGGACAGGATCTTGGATGGGGTATCGTAACACGGCCTTGAATGGGAATCTCGATCTGGAGGCGTTGCAAGGGTGTCTGTAAAGAAAAACGACAATCAAGTGGTGGTGACGCGGGAGGGATACGAGCGTCTGTCCGCGGAGCTCGTCGATCTGAGGACGGTCCGCAGGCTGGAGGTCGCCCGCCAGCTCGAGGAGGCGCGCGCCTTCGGCGACCTCAGCGAAAACGCGGAGTATGCGGCGGCCAAGGACGAGCAGTCCAAGGTGGAGAGCCGCATTCTGGAGCTGGAGACGATGCTGGCGAAGACCCGGATCGTCGACGAGGAGAAGCTGGACACGAACAAGGTGGCCATCGGCCTCACCGTCACCCTCCAGGAACTCTCCCCTCCGAAGAAGCGTTACACCTACATGCTCGTGGGGTCCGAGGAGCTTTCGAGCTCAGGCGACGCCTCCCAGGCCGTTCAGCACATCTCTCAGAAGAGCCCCGTCGGCCAGGCCATCCTGGGGCACGTCATGGGCGACGAGGTGTATGTCAAGGTCCCCAAAGGGGTGCGCCATCTGAAGATCGTCAAGATCGAACGGACCGAGAGGAAGAAAGCGAAAGTCTGAGTTCGAGGAAACGCGTTTAAGTCGAGGGTCATTGACAATTTTTTTGAGAAAGTGTATAGTACCCTTCGTTGAATATTCCACGATAGCTCAATCGGCAGAGCGGGTGGCTGTTAACCACTAGGTTCCAGGTTCGAGTCCTGGTCGTGGAGCCAATTGAAATAATCATCGGATACCATAAAGGCAGAAAGCCCCCGAGCGTTCGGGGGCTTTCGCTTTTTTTGGCGAATTGCCGGGGCCTTCATTCTTTTCGGATTCGCACCCCCTCAAAAGAGGAA
>NZ_CALIAA010000067.1 GCF_938040765.1 uncultured Fretibacterium sp. | reverse complement strand
TATAAAATTAAGAAACATCATCGGGCGGCGGTGCGGCCGCACACGCGCTCCCTCATGTCCAACGGGCCGGACGCGACGCCTCCCGCAACGCCCTTTCGGCTATTTTCTGGAGAAGTGGCTCAGCCCCGCGTAACGGGCGTTCTCCCCCAGCTCCTCCTCGATCCTCAGCAGCTGATTGTACTTGGCCACGCGGTCGGTGCGGGCGATGCTGCCCGTCTTGATCTGGCCGGCCTTCGAGGCCACGGCCAGGTCGGCGATGAAGGTGTCGGCCGTCTCGCCCGAGCGGTGCGAGATCACCGACGCGTAGCCCGACGACGACGCCATGCGGATGACCTCCAGGGTCTCGGACACGGTCCCGATCTGGTTCAGCTTCACCAGGACGGCGTTGGCGATCCCCCTCTCGATCCCCCGCCCGAGGATCTCCGGGTTCGTGACGAACAGGTCGTCGCCGACCAGCTGAACCTTGCCGCCCAGCGACCGGGTCAGCGCCGACCAGCCCTCCCAGTCGTCCTCGGCCATGCCGTCCTCGATGGAGAGGACGGGGTACTCCCGGACCAGGCCCTCGTAATATCCGATGAGCTCCTCCGCGGAGAAGGTCCTGCCCTCGCCCTCGAAGACGTACTTACCGTCCTTGAAGAACTCGGACGAGGCCACGTCCAGCGCGAAGCCGATGTCCTTCCCCGGCTGGTACCCCGCCTTGGACACAGCCTCCATCAGCAGGTCCAGGGCCTCACGGTTGCTCCTGAGGTTCGGGGCGAAGCCGCCCTCGTCCCCGACCCCCGTCGAGTAGCCGCGCGACTTGACGCAGTCCTTGAGGGCATGATAGGTCTCCGCCCCCATGCGCAGCGCCTCGGAGAAGGACGGCGCGCTGTGGGGGACGATCATGAACTCCTGGATGTCGACGTTGTTGTCCGCGTGGGCCCCGCCGTTGATGACGTTCATCATGGGGGTGGGAAGGATATAGGCGCCGACCCCGCCCAGATAGGCCCAAAGGGGGAGCCCGTGGCTCTGGGCCGCGGCCCGGGCATTGGCCATGGAGACCCCCAGAACGGCGTTGGCCCCGAGGTTCGACTTGCCCGGCGTCCCGTCCAGCTCCAGCATGGCCCGGTCCAGGCCGCCCTGGTCGTCGGCGTCCATGCCGATGAGCTCCGAGGCCATCTTGTCGTTTACGTTCTCGACGGCCTTCAGGACCCCCTTACCGCAGTAGCGCTTCTCCTTGTCCCGAAGCTCGAGGGCCTCGTGCACCCCCGTCGAGGCCCCCGAGGGGACGGCGGCCCTGCCGAAGCTGCCGTCCTCGAGAAAGACGTCGACCTCCACCGTGGGGTTGCCCCTGGAGTCCAATATCTCCCTGCCATGAATCCCGACTATCGTAGCCATGCGCCCAGACTCCCTTCCTTTATCCTGAAAAATCCCCGATGCCCGAAACGCCGCCCCTTCCCCATTTCCGGCGCAGCTTCAGGCCCGTCGTCTCAGGTACATTATAGAACAAAACAGAGCAAACCCCGGGCGGCGCTAACCGTCCTCCCAGGGGTTCCGGTCCGGGGCCACGGCGCGCTCCCCGATCGTCTCCCAGGCGACCGTCCCCGGGCGCTTCAGCAGCGCCTCGTCGGCACAGAGGACCCGGACCTTCAGCACCCGGTTCATGTAGGCCACCTCCAGCACGGCCCCCTCCCGGACCTCGGCGGAGGACTTGCAGGCCCGCCCGTCCAGACGCACGGCGCCCAGCTCGATCATCTCCTGAGCCGCGCTGCGGCGCTTGACCAGACGGGCCATCTTCAAAAATTTGTCGATCCTCATCCCGCCCTCACTCCGCCCCGCGGATCGCCTCGGAGACGATCCGCTTCGCCTCCTCCTGGATCCGGCTCAGGTGCGCCTCGCCCTGGAAGCTCTCGGCATAGATCTTGTAGAGGTCCTCCGTCCCCGAGGGACGCGCGGCAAACCAGCCGTTCCTCGTCACGACCTTGAGCCCCCCGATCGGGGCCCCGTTGCCCGGGGCTGCGGTCAGCCGCGAGACGATCGGGTCGCCCGCCAGCGCGTCGGCCTCGACCTTATCGGGGGACAGCTTCGAGAGCGCGGCCTTCTGGGCCGGCGTCGCAGGCGCGTCGATGCGCGCGTAGCAGGACGCGCCGTATCGCGCGGAGATCTCCGCATAATGGCGCGCGGGGTCCTTGCCCGTCACGGCCAGGATCTCCGCCGCCAACAGGTCCATGATGATCCCGTCCTTGTCGGTCGTCCAGACCGAGCCGTCGCGGCACAGGAACGACGCCCCGGCGCTCTCCTCGCCGCCGAAGCCCATGGAGCCGTCCAGCAGCCCATCCACGAACCACTTGAACCCGACCGGCACCTCGCAGAGCCTGCGCCCCAAGCCCTCCGCGACGCGGTCGATGACGGAGCTCGAGACCACCGTCTTGCCCACGGCGGCGTCCGCCCGCCACCCCCCGCGGGTGGAGAAGAGGTGCTGCACGGCGACGGCCAGGTAGGCGTTGGGGTTCATCAGCCCTTCCGGGGTCACGATGCCGTGGCGGTCGTAGTCGGTGTCGTTGCCGAACGCCACGTCGAACCGGTCCTTCATCTCCACCAGGTTCGCCATCGCCCAGGGGGACGAGCAGTCCATGCGGATCTTTCCGTCGTGGTCCGGGGGCATGAAGGAGAACGTCGGGTCGATTCTGGGGTTGACGACCTCCAGACGCTTCAGGCCGTAGACCTCGGCGATGGGCCCCCAATAGCCTATCCCCGATCCCCCCAGAGGATCGACGCCGATGTGCAGGTCCGCGCCCGCGATCGCCCTCATGTCGAGGACGTCCGCCAGGGCCAGGACGTAGGGCATCACGTAGTCATGGAACTTCGTGGTGTCACACTTCAGGGCCCGCTCGAAGGGAACGCGCCGGATCCCCTCGACGCCGGAGCGGATCAACTCGTTGGCGCGCCGCTGGATCTTCGACGTGATCTCGGGCGAGGCGGGGCCGCCGCTCGGCGGATCGTACTTGATGCCGCCGTCCTCGGGAGGGTTGTGCGACGGGGTGATCACCAGGCCGTCGGCCTCGCCTCCGGAAGCGCGCCCGCGGTTGTGGACGAGTATCGCACGGGAGACGACGGGGGTCGGGGTCGGAGCGAGACCGGTCTGCAGGACGACCGTAACGTCGTTTGCCGCCAGCACCTCCACGCAGGTCCGCAGCGCGGGCTCCGAGAGGGCATGCGTATCCGCGCCGATGTAGAGGGGCCCGCTCACCCCCGCCTCCGCGCGGTGCTCCGCGACGGCCTGCGCCACGGCCAGGATGTGCGCCTCGTTGAAGCTCTTCCGGGACGAGGACCCACGATGCCCGGACGTCCCGAAGGCGACGAGCTGAGCCTTGTCGTCGGGGTCCGGGGCAAGGGTGTAGTAATCGCTGATCAGCCCGGGGATATTGACCGTCTTACGCAGCGGTCCGGATACGGCTTCCGATACGGCGCCCATGGAAACGACCTCCCTCGTTGACAAATTTTTTTATTCGGTGAACTTCCCTGATTCCGTGGACTTCCCTAGTGACGAACTCCCTCGGGGGACCGGTCCCCATCCGACTCGTCCGCGGTCCGGCCCCAGAAAGTGACCCCACGGCGGCTTCCCTCGTAAAAATCGAGGACCGCCCGAACCTCGGGGATGCAGGCATCCCGATCCGCCAACGCCTCCCTCAGGGACTCGGAGAAGAGTCGGTCCCGACGGTAAAGCTTCCGGTAGAGGGCACGGAGGGCCCGGCGCACCTCGGAGGAAAAACCGGCCCGCCTCAGCCCGACGACGTTGAGCCCCGCCAGCCTCAGGGGCTCGCCCGAGGCCAACGTGTAGGGGGGCACGTCCTTCGTCACTCGGTAGAGCCCGCCGATCATGCAGTGGCTCCCGACACGGACGAACTGATGGACGCCCGACATGCCGCCGAAGACGGTGTGGTCCCCCACCGTGACGAACCCGGAGAGCCCGACCTTGTTGGCCAGCGTCACATGGTCGCCCAGCCGGACGTTGTGGGCCAGGTGCACGCCGTCCATGATGAAACAGCCGTTCCCGACGACGGTCTCGCACCCCTCCCCCGTCGCCCTGTTGATCGTCACGTTCTCGCGGATGACGTTGTCGTCCCCGATGCGCACCCAGGACTCCTCGCCCCTGTATCCGTGGTCCTGAGGGTCGCCGCCCACCGCCGTGTACTCGTGGATGCGGCAGTCCCTGCCGATCGTCACGCCGCCGTGCACGCTCACGAACGCCTCCAGAACCGTGCCCTCCCCGATCGAGACACGGGAGGCGATGTGGCACCACGGGCCGACCCGGACGCCGTCCCCCAGTTCGGCCCCCCGCTCGACGACCGCGGAGGGATGGACGGTCACGCTCATTTTTCCGCCTCCTCTTTCCCGGCCCCCTTCGTCCTCTCGAGCGTCGAGGCCACCATGAAGATGAACTCCCCCTCCGCCACGACCTCGTCCTCGACGAATCCCGTCACCCTGGCCTTTCCGATCGTGCCCCTCAGGCGCGTGAGCTCGGCCCTGGTGACAAGCCTGTCCCCGGGACGAACCGGCCTGCGGAAGCGCGCGTTGTCGACCCCGGCCAGGAAGGCGATCTTGTCCTTCTGCCCCTCGCCCAGCCTGACCGCCACCATGACGGAGGCGACCTGTCCCATGGACTCCAGGATCAGCACGCCGGGCATGACGGGCTCTCCGGGGAAATGCCCCTGGAAAAAGGGCTCGTTGATGGTGACGTTCTTGTAGCCCACCACGTGGCTGTCGCTGTACTCCGTGATGCGGTCCACCATCAGGAAAGGATAGCGGTGCCGCAGGATCTTCATGATCTCCATAATGTCCATGGACGTCCCTCCGAAAGAAGCGAAAAAGATTTGGGGCACGACCCGATCGAGGTCATGCCGGTTGAAGTCGTGCCGATTGGGGTCATGACCCCCGATGTCCGCCCGACAGGGCGCGCAGGCGCTCCGCCAGACGCAGGTGCAGCTCGTGCCCCGCCCGGACCGCGACAACGTGGGCGCACAGCGGACGGCCGACGGCGGCCAGATCCCCGATCAGGTCCAGCGCCTTGTGACGCACGAACTCGTCGGGCCACCGCAGCCCCCCCGAGGCCCGTATCCCGCCCGATCCGACGAGGACGGCGTTATCCAGCGAACCGCCCAGCGCCATGCCCCGGGCCCTGAGGGCCTCGAGCTCCGCCTCCATCGCGAAGGTCCGGGCCCGGGCGACCTGCTCCAGATAGGCCCCCGGCTCGAGGGCCAGGTCCAGCATCTGCGTCCCGATCAGGGGGGACTCGTAGCGCACGACGCAGGTGACGCAGAACCTGGAGGACGGGAAGGCCGCGACGAACCGGGACTCGTCCCCGACGCGGAGCGGCGCGGCTAGGGCGAAGGGCTCCGGCCCCGCCCCGCAGGGCTCCGAATGCTCCATAACGCACTCCGCCATCCGCTGCGCGCACCCGTCCAGGGCGGGCATCTCGGGTCCCTCCACCGTCATCCGGACGCCCCAGGCCCCCAGGCCGACCAGGGCCGACAACACGTGTTCGCAGGTCCTGACGCGATGTCCGTCCGGGAACACGTAGTCCGACCCCCGCCCCGTCCCGACGAGCCCCAGCCGGCTCAGCGGCATCTCCGCGCCCTCGTGCCGCAAAAGCGGCCCTCCGTCGCAGGGCTCGACGGTCAGGACGCAGTCCCGGCCGGAATGCAGCCCGACCCCGCGCAGCGAAAAGCCCTCCGTCAGGCGGCGAAAGGAAAAAGGCCCGGAGCTCCTCTCAACGGCCATCGTCTTCCTCCCCGCGGTTTCCGACGCCCCCGTTCTTCAGGGCCCGCTCCAGCCGGCGCAGCCGTTTGAAGAGATCCGGCAGCTCCGCGGCCAGCATCTGGGCGCGTTTGGCCAAGCCGTGAGGCCGGGCCGGGAAGCCGGACATCACGGCACCGGCGGGGATGTCGTTCGTCACGCCGCTGCGCGCGGCCAGGACGGCCCCCCTGCCGATCCTCACGTGGTCGGTCACCCCGGCCTGGACGGAGAGCGTCACCCCATCCTCGAGGACGGAGCTCCCGGCGATCCCGGACATGGAACAGACGATGCAGAAGCGGCCGATGCGCACATTGTGCCCGATCTGAACGTGATTGTCTATCTTGGTCCCGTCCCCGACCACCGTGTCCCCGATCGTGCCCCGGTCCACCGTGGTGCAGGCCCCGATCTCGACGTCGTCGCCAATCACGACCCCCCCGATCTGAGGGATCTTCACCGGCCCCCCGGGGGAGGGCAGGAAGCCGAACCCGTCGCAGCCCAGCACGCACCCGGAGTGCAGGATGCAGTTCCTGCCGACGCGCGTCCTGTCCAAGAGGACGGCGCGGGGCTCGACGAGGGTTCCGTCGCCCACCCGGCAGTCCGACCCGATACAGGCCCCGGAGCCGATCCGGCATCCCGAGCCGATGATCGAGCCGGACCCCACCACGGCGAGGGGCCCTACCCAGGCCCCGGCGTCCACTACGGCGTCCTCCGCAACGACCGCGGCGGGATGGATCCCCCGCAGCTCGGGGACGCGCGGGGCGAAAAGGGACAGCAGGCGGGGCAGGGCTTCCCTGGGACGCTCCGAGACGAGGCCGTCGCGCCCGGGCGCGAACGCGCCCCTGGGCGCCAGCACCGGGACCCCCGCGGGCAGCTGCAGCCGCTCGTCCCAGACGACGCAGAGGGCATCCTCCCTGGCATCATCCGGCGAGGAGACGGCGCGCACGACGTGCGTCCCGTCCCCAAGCACCTCCATGTCCAGCCTCTTGCCCAGGGCGTTCAGAGTTATCTCCATGATCCTCTCCCTCCCCTCCTTCCAATTCCAAATCATTCGTATGCTGCGTTTAAGCAGATGACCGCCTCTTCAGGGCCGGCAGGTCCTGAATGGCGTGTCAGTCGCTTACGTCGACACGCGGTACCGCTACCGCGTTGTCGACGTAAGTAAGAGTAAAGGCTCGCCTGGTGAAAAATCCAAGCGATTCGCACGGCTCATTCTTCGCCGGCTCTCTATTCATTGCCTACTAACGATTTGGAATTGGAATTAATCGCTGTTCCATCCGGCCGAGTCACAGGGAAAGAACCCCTCTCAGCCCCAGTTTCTCCTTTTTTTCCCCTCGATCCTCGCCGATCCCGCTGTAATGGATCTCGACGGACAGGTGTTCGTTGAAGCGATAGCCCAGCGAGGCCTCGTGCCCCCACCCTGGGGCGTGGCGCCACCAGAAATAGGGCCTCCGGACCCGATGGGGGTCCCAGAGCACCCGGTAGAACCATCGTTCCTTCGGCCACTCGACCTCCATCCCCACCCGCAGGTCCCCCAGGGGGCGGAAACGCACCCCCAGGCGGCGCGTCAGCCCGAAATCCTCCAGGTCCATCACGGCCTCGCCGTAGAGTTCGAGGTCCAAGCCCGTCAGGTGTGCGGTGTTCCACCCCAGAAACAGCCCCGCCTCGGGATAGCGCCCCTCGATGCCGGCATAGGCCGCGACCCACACCTGGAAGAGAAGACGGTCGCTGTCCACAAGAGCGTCCATTCTGGAGACGGGCCCCGGGACGAAGGTGACCTTCACCCGGGCCCCCAGGTTCGACACGGAGTTCCGGTCCTCGAGAAATTTCCGCGCCAGAGCCTCGACCCGGTCCCGGTGGCGCGCCACCCATTCGACGGGGAGCGCGATCAGGGGGGACAGCCCGGGGACCAGCTTGGCCTCGAGATCGGACTGAAACATGACGGGCATCGTCGCGGAATAGAGCGAGGGGGTTATGGCCAGCACCAGGGGCTGCCGGGGACGGAAGGAAAGCGTGAGGACGGCCTCCGCCCCGCCGAGGGCGACCTGCACCGAAAAGTCCCAGCCCGGCAGGCGCCGTTCCAGGATCTCCCCTATCCGATGCCTCAGGGCGACGTCCGCCCAGGAAAGCGCCTCGGAGGGCAGCGCCGCCAGAAGGGAGGCGATCTCGCCGTCCAGGCCCCGGATATCCGAGCCAAACCATTCGAGCACGGGTTCCCTAAGCTCCGGCAGCGAGATCCGAACGCTCCAGTGCGGCGTCCTTCCCCGCTCGAAGGACACCGCGGGCCCCGGAGAGACGACGACGCGGTACCCCGCAAACAGGCGTGCGGCGACGACCGAAAGCGTCCCTATCCTGTCCACGCCGGGAGCGTCGGGAATCTCGTCCCACACCGCCTCCAGGCTCCTCAGGACGGAGGGTTCGAGCCACTCCGGAAGCCCCGAGAGCGTCAACGCCTGGCAGGGCGCGGCGGAAAGGATCAGGAAAAGGGCCGCGGCCCCCAGGAGGAGCGCCGCAGCCCTCCCGAAACGTTTTTCTTCCCTAGAATATCTCCCCGAAGCCGAAGTAGGTCTTGTTCTCGTCATCGCCATAGGCGTAGTCCAGACGCAGGTTGCCGAACGGGGTCTTCACGCGGATCCCCAGGCCGTAGTCGTCGTGGAGGTCGCCCCAATCCATCTTGCTGTCCGCGTTGCCGATGTCGTAGAAGCCCACGAGGGTGAAGTTCTTGTGCACGGGCACCCGAAGCTCGAAGTTGCCCAGGATCACGTTGCTGCCCTCGAACGAACGGCTGTCGTAGCCGCGAAGCGAGTTCATTCCGCCCAGGGAATAGCGCGCGAAGGCGGGCAGCTCGTCCACCGTGGACGACCCTATCCTCAGGCGGGCGGCCAGCAGTATGGGCGAGTCCTCCGTCCAAAGGTTGTCGACATCGAAGATCCCATCGACGAAGCGGTTGAGCGGAAGGTAATAGCGCAGCTGCGTCCAGTACTTCAGATAATCGAACTCCCCGCCCAGGACCTTCGCGGCCTGCTCGAAGGTCGTCTCCCAGACCAGCCCCTTGCTGTAGGGAAGGTAGGGGTCGCGCTTGTCCAGCGTGAACTGGAGCTCTGCGGTCATGTTCACGCCCTCCCACATCGTCAGGTCGTCGACGTAGCCGGGAATGGTGTTGTGCACGTCCGAATAGGAGGTATCCGTGCGCCGCAGCGTGAGGAACCAGCTCCAATCCTCCTTGCGCCCGAACTTCTTCCCCAGGCCCGCGTAGACGTTCAGGCTCTTCTCGTCAAACTCGAACTGCCTCTTGCCCTTGTAATAATAGTAGCGGTCGTCGTAGGTGTTGTAGCGCACCCCCACGCGCCAGGCGTAGGTGCTCCGGTCCATGTAGGGGCTGGACAGCGTGGCCCAGTAGCTGGCCTCGTTCCCCTCGTCGAACCCGACCTCCAGGCTGTAGCCCAGTCCCATCAGGTTCGTGTCGCTGTAGGTCAGCCCGCCGCTGACCCCGCTCTCCGTCCCGTAGGCCAGGTTCAGCCCGATGGAGGCCGTCTTCTTCTCCTTGACGGTCAGGATCAGGTCCACCACTTCGTCCTGCCCCTCGGGGGCGTCGAAGCCCACGTTGACGTCCTCGAAGTAGCCCAGGGCCTGCAGCTTTCCGAGCTGATGACGGAAGTGGACGACGTTGAAGAGGTCCCCCTCCTTCAGCTTGATCTCCCGGCGGATCACTTTGGTCTTGGTCTTACGGTTGCCCTGGATCACGATGTCGCCCACCCGCGGCTCCAGGATCCGGACCTTGATGTTCCCGCCCTCGACGTTCACGTCCGCGATTCGCACCATGACGTAGCCGTCCTTGTGGTAGCGCTCCTGAATGCGGTCGAGGTCGTTGCGGAAGAAGACACGGTTGAAGACCGTCCCCACCTGGGAGAAGACCTCCTTCATCAGGACCTCGCTCGAGTAGACGGTGTTGCCCGTGAAGGAGATCGACTCGATCACCGGATTCTCCCGGACGGCGTAGGTCACCGAGACGCCCTCGCCCTCGGGCCGAAGGTCCACGTCCACATAGGAGAAGAATCCCTGGTTGTATATGGCCTCGATATCCTTCTGGAGCGTATCCCGGTTCAGCTCGGTCTCCGCCTTCGTCTCGACGACCCCCAGGATGTACTGCGCCGTGATATGCTCGTTCCCCGACACCCCGACGGACACGACCCTGGGCGTCTCGGCCGCAAAGGCCCCGCCGGACAGCGCCAAAAGGCAAACACAAGCGAACAAAGCGATCCCGAAAAGCCTCCAGCCCCTTGCCGGAGCCTCCAATAAAAGCCTGTAGCTCAAAGGCCACCCTCTCCCTTCCCCTGTCCCCGATCGACCGCGATCACAGGTTCCTCGTTCTTCAACACCCGTTCGCCCGTCTGAAGCAGAGAAAAGACCGTTTCATAGGGCACCTTTTTTTCATTTGCAGATCCCGCCCTGCCGGCCCTCTCGTTTCCGGCAGCGTTCGGGGCTCTCCTTACGGACCTCTCCCCCGTTTCGGGCGAGGGGCGGCGCAAGAGGCCCGCGTTCGTCCAAGTTCCCCGGGGGACGGACAGGTTCTTCCGTTCTTCCGACGTTCCCGACGGGAAATGGGAGGCGGCATTCTTCCCTCCCCAGCCCCCGTCGAAGGCGCTCCCCGCCCCCCGGATGCTCAGGGCCGTCCAGGCGGAGAGAGAATCGTGGACGGGGGAAGCCTCCTCCGTCCGCCGCCGGAGCTCAGAAACGGGGACCGATGTCGCCAACACGACAAGAAAGGCCGTAAGGACCGCGCGGGACACGAACATCCCCCTTCGGCGGCGCGGTAAACGACAGGGACCGAGCGAGGACCATACGTCCCGGCGCAGGGTCTCCAGGTCGGCCCGGGCACACTCGGCGTCCATCAGGGCGCTCTCCATCGACCCCGACTTGTAGGAACGCTGAAAGCGCTCCAGCCACCGCACAATGCCGGCCACCCGTTTTTCCATGCCCTCTCCGCCCACTCGTCCCACCTCCGACGGCCTTGGGGAGGGAGCCCCTCCTCAAGCCGATTTTTTACCTCTCTCTCAACAGTATTTTATCCCCCCGCGCCTGCTTTTTATGGCACCGAGAGCGAAAACCGGCCGAATCCGCTAGGCATCCCGTTCGGGTCCGCCCGCATCCGGCCGCATCATGAAAACGCGTCGCCCGCCGACGCAAAAGACCGGGATCGTGCCGATTTTACCATAAAGAACGCCGGACGCCCTCCGGTATCTCCACGCAGATGCGGGTCGTCCCAAATGCGTCCGCTCACCCCCGCGGATTCCGTGGAACAGATCTCGTGAAAGGATAGTCAAAAGGGGCGGCGGCCTCGACAAGCCGCCGCCCCTTTTGGGCTCAATGGAATCGGCAATATGGCGCTATCTTCCGCGGCGAATGACGAACGCCGACAGGGCGATCAGAGCCGAAAAACCCAATCCCGCCTCGCAGCCCCCGCTGCTGGATTTATTCTGCTGCGGGCTCTGGTTCCGCTGCATCTTGCTTATGGGGATGCCGGCCTCGGGAAGGGAGACCGAGTGGATCTTCGAGTCGCCCTCCAGGCTGTATTGAAGGGCCGTAATGGCCGTGTTGGACAAATTGCCCTCCAATACGTTGCCCGTCAGTTTCAGGCCATAGCGGCGGGGCGACCCGTCGAGCGCCGCATCGCTCTCGGCGACCGCAAGGGCGAGGCTGGCCTTCTGCCCCCCCAGAGAGAGCTCCGTCCGCAGGGTGCCCTCGACGATATCGCGCATCCTTGAGCTGAAGAATGTTATCGGCTGCTGCGCCTCGATGGAGGTTGTGAGCGTGAAGCGCAGGGTCCCCGGCTTTCCGGACTCGGGAACGACCTCGGCGACCCACCTCTCGGGGCTGATGGGAATATCGGGCAACGTCGCCGAAGGAGGAACATCCGAGGATTCCGGGGGCAGAGGCTGATTCGGGGCCGGAGATGGGGATGGAGACGGAGCCGGCTTTTCCGGATCGGGCTTTTGAGGCTCGTTGGGCTTGGGGTCCGAGGATTCTGGAGGATTCGACGCCGACGTCTTGAACGAAACCAAGAGTGTGTGAGCCGCCGTCACGTTGTCGAGCGCATACCTGTAGCCGCTCTTCCCCGCGGCATCCTTGACGTCGGATCCGTTGTCCGTCAGCGTGCCGATGACAAAGCCCGGATTGGCCGTGATATCAAATGTGAGACCGTCTCCCGACGCCACCTCCGTCTTGAATGGAGAGGTGACCGCAGCGCCCTTGTGCTTCACGCTCCCGCCCGCATTCCAGGAGACCTGGACGGCAAATTTCGTCGGAACGGGCACAGGCTGCTGCATAAACTCGTAGGCGCCGATGTCCGGTTTCGCATCCGTGCGTTTATAGCCCCGCTGGTCGACGCTCACCAGATCCCGAATATTGGCGGACAGCCCCTCCAGGGTTCCCGCATTGACGGCAATACTGCCCGAGGGCAACGCGTGAGTTTGGGTCGGTCCGCCGTTGTCCTTCAGGCCCCCCAGCTTCGGGTCCGCGCTGGTGACGCCTGCGCCCCCCTCCGTCCAGCCCTGGATGACGCAGTTTTTCAGCGTCAAGGTGACCCTCTCCTTGTTGACTATCTCCGTGCCGTTATTCCAGAGGATGCAGTTGATCACCGAGGGGGAGCTCCTCTCGCCGTTATAAATTCCCCCGCCGCCGCCCTTTCCGCTGACCCGATTTCCGAAGAAAGTGCAGTTGACTATGGCAGGTTTGCTGTTCTCCTTGTTGTACACTCCGCCTCCAAGCCCTCCATAGGGCGCCTCGCCCTCCTCGGCCGAGTTCCCGGAGAAGGTGCAGTTGACCACGGTCGGCTCGCTTCTGCCCTGATTGAACATCCCGCCTCCCTTGCCGTTGTCCCCATTGGCCTTGTTCCCGGAGAAAACACAGCAACTCACGGTCGGCGTGCTGCGATCGTCGTTGTACATCCCGCCCCCGCTGCCATCGCCGGCATCATTTTCGGAGAAGGTGCAGTAAGCAATAGTCGGCCTGCTGGTGCCCTTGTTGTACATCCCGCCGCCGTATCCCTTTATGGCCTCGTTTTTGGAGAAGGTGCAGTAGGTGACGACCGCCTCGCTCTTCTCGGCGTTGCACATCCCACCGCCGGAGCTGTATGCTATCGCGGTTCGGTTTCCGGAGAAACTGCAGTGGGAGATGACCGGTTTCCCGCTGCTGTTGCACATACCGCCGCCGTGGGCCCGGCCCGGCCCGGCTACGTTATCGGAGAAGGTGCAGTGGGTTATGACCGGGTTGCCGCCATCGTTCAGCATTCCGCCGGCGTATCCGGAGTTCCCGGAGAAAGTGCAGCGGGTCACGGTGGGGCTGCTGTAGCTGTTGCACATTCCTCCAGCGCACAACACTATATCCCCCATGGAGTTTCCAGAGAAGGTGCAGTCGCTTATGACGGGGTTGCTGCCCTTGTCGTTGCACATTCCGGCGCCACTGCCCGTACGCAGGCCCGCCGTGTTGCCCGAGAAGACACAGCGCGTTATGGTCGGCGAGCTCTCGACGTTGTGCATGCCGCCGGTGTAGTTCATTGTTGCGGGATTGTTCTGCTTATCCTCACCTCCAGTCCCCCCGCAGACCGTAAACCCGTCTAGGACGGCCGCGGCAGTGCAGCCCGAGCTCCGCACCACGGTGTAGCTGTTCTCTCCAACGATGTCCTCGGCCTTGGGCGTGGCGCCGTTCCCGTCCCTCTTGTCATCGCCGTCCAAGTCGCCCGTCAGAACCGTAACGTCGACCTCCGGCCTGCGGGACTCGAGGCTCGTCTCGTCCCCCTTGAACCCGCCATAGAGCTTCACACCTTCCTTGAGGATGAAAGAAGCGTTGCGGTCCTTCTCCCCCGAAGGACGGTAGATTCCTCTGGCCACCCAGAAAACGTCGTCCGCCTCGGATTCCTTGAGCTTGTTTCTGAACCCGCCCTCGTCAAGGGCGTTGCTCCAATCCCCGCCTCCCTTGTCTCCGCCGCCGTTCTGAGTCACGTGATATGTCCTCGCCTCCGCACTTGCGGAAAACACGAGCAGGGACAGCAGCAAAACTCCAACACACAACCCGCTCCTTCGGCCTTTCTCGTACATCGACGCCTCTCCTTTACCTTGGGATTTTGGATGAATCCAGGGGATCGCCCCGGAAAATCGCCTCGTGGGCCAGCCATTTCGGCTCTGCAAAAACAGTCTTGTTTTCGAAGATTTATTCGACTTCGTCGTGTACGACGTGAGGTCCGTCGGTTGCGTTTGGCATATTGCGTTCCCTCACGAATTTTTTATGAATCAAACCTACAGCTGTTTTATTTTAATGACTATGAGCTGCTAGTCAACAAAATG
>NZ_CALIAA010000066.1 GCF_938040765.1 uncultured Fretibacterium sp. | reverse complement strand
GGGGACCCTCTCGAGCGCCATGACCGCGACCGCCCCCGCTCCCTCCGCGATCCTGGCCTGTTCCGGGTTGACGACGTCCATGATGACTCCGCCCTTGAGCTTCTCGTAAATATCCATCGTTCTCTTCCTCCGGTCTTTTCGCACTTTCTCGTTTTCGCG
The DNA here is from genome assembly GCF_938040765.1 of uncultured Fretibacterium sp. Lineage (GTDB taxonomy): Bacteria > Synergistota > Synergistia > Synergistales > Aminobacteriaceae > CAJPSE01. The sequence goes on along the minus strand of NZ_CALIAA010000066.1, from coordinate 4,027 downwards.
TTTTCGCGTTTTCGTTCCGACGCCGCATTTGCTGCCGCGTTCGCCCCGGCATTATATCTGCTATACTGTTCCCATCGATAGATACAAACCAAAATATTTTTATAGGTACAGAGGCCGACATGCCGTCAAGACGAACCGATCTTCCCCTGTATCTGGGGCTTTACGAGGACATCAAGGACAGGATCGTTTCGGGGGAGCTCGCCGCGGGGGAAAAGCTGCCCTCGATAAGGGCGATGGCCAGGGACCTGAGGGTCAGCATCAATACGGTCAACAACGCCTACTATCAGCTGGAGGTCGAGGGCTACGTCAGGCCGGCCGAGAGGACGGGCTACTTCGTGGAGAAAATAGACGGGCTGGTAAGGCTCGGGCGGAGCGGCCCCGCAAACCCCGAGGGGGCGCCCCCCGAAAAATACAGGTACGATTTTTCCTACAACGGCGTCGACGATTCCCTCTTTCCCTACTCCGTCTGGAAGAAAATCTTCCGGCAGGTGTTCTCGCCCGAATGCGGGGACCTGCTCTCGCAGGGCAGCGCCAGGGGCTTCCTCCCCCTGCGGGAGAGCATCGCGGCCTACCTGCGGAACTCCAGGGGCATCCGCACGGCCCCGTCCCGCATCGTCATATCCGCGGGCACGGAGCACCTCTTCTACATCCTCAAAAGGCTCCTGGACGCCAGCACGCTCTACGCCTTCGAGAACCCCGGCTATGCCGTCAGCAGCCCCTTCTTCACCTACGACCTGGCCAACCCCATCTTCCTGAAACTGGACAAGCAGGGGATCGAGATCGAGCGGCTCAGCGGGCTCAACTCCGCGGCCGTTCTTGTAACCCCCGCACATCAATTTCCGATGGGTACAGTCATGTCCATAAACCGGAGGATCGAGCTCCTGAACTGGGCGGGGCGGAAGCCCGAGAGGTACGTCATCGAGGACGACTATGACGGCGAGTTCAAGTTCCGGGAGAAGCCCACCCCCGCGCTGAAGAGCATGGACACGAACGACGACGTGATCTATCTGGGCTCCCTCTCCAGGCTCGTCGCGCCCTCGCTGAGGGTCAGCTACATGATCCTGCCCGAAAGGCTCATGAAAAAGTATGAGGCGGCCTTCAAGGGCTTCGGCTGCCCGGTGTCCCTTTTCATCCAGGCGGCCCTTTCGCGCTTCATGTCGGAGGGGTATTTCGAGAAACACATAAACCGGATGAAAGCTCTCTACAACAGGAAGTACTCGAAGATGAAATCCCTTATCGAGCGTTCTCCCTACATCGAAATGCACGGCTCCAACTCCGGCATGTCCTTCGTGGCCGGCATACCGGGGGTCGAGCCCGGAGCGCTCCTCGGGCAGCTGAGGAACGCCGGGGTGAGGATCGTCCCCGTCTCCGACTTCGCGGTGAACGGCGGGGACTTCAAGGGACTCTACCTGCTGAGCTTCTCGAGGCTCGGCGGCCTGGAGGAGATGGAGGAGGGCTTCGGGATCATCGAGGACACGGCGGCGAGGCTGAAGGAGGGAAAACTGTAAGGAGGCGCTGACTGGGCCCGTGTGTTCTTGAGGATTGTCCGCCTCACTCGCGCAGATAGACCTTGATGCTCAGCTTCAGCCAGGCGCCCCGCATCTCCCTGGCGGATACCCTGCCGAACAGCAGCTTCCCCGCGTCCATGAGGCGGGAAAAGATCACGTTGTCGTCCCTTGGGATATAGCCGATTTTCGCACCGCTTCGGGTCCTGACGACGATGGCCCGCTCGTCGTGGGGGTTGTCCGGCTCCCGGAAGAAGTCGAGCTCGTCGTCAACGTTCAGGTTCCCGGCGAGCTCCTCGATGCCCTCGATGAAGGACGTCCCCGCCACATGGGTGTCGAAGAGAAAGATGTCCCTTTCGAAGGGCTGGGGTACAGGGAGCCCGCCGCCCTTTCCATGCAGCAGGCCGATCAGATCGTTCCCCTCGCTCTTTACCAGGCCGCTCATCGTCTCACCTCAGCATTTCTCCGGATTCGCTATCGACCCCGGCAAGCCGGAGGAGCCCGGCGAGCCTGTTTTGATAGAGGGCGTGCGTCTCCTGCAGGCGCGCCGCATCCTTTTCCAGCTCGGCCCTCTTTGCCGCCGTCCTCTCCGGGCTCTCGACGATCGATTTCAAGATATAGGGATACTCGTCCTTGATCCCCTCGATTTCCTCCCGGACGGCCTCCAAAAGCTCCGTCAGCCTTTCCCTCTCCTTCGCCAGCGCGACGAACCCATCCTCATCGCGGTCCGGCAGGACCGGGGCGGACACCATCTCCCCTATCAGGCGCAGGCCGTTCAGGTCTCCATTTTCGTAAGCGGATACGGCGTTATGGAAAAGCCGAACCTGCGCGGGGTCCGCATCGGGGTGCAGGTCGGGGTGCAGCGCCTTCATGATCGCACGGTACAGCTTCTTCAGCTCCCTTGCGTCCTCCTTCGACAGAAACTCCTGCCCCTCTCGAGGGCGGCGTTCATCCTGTCGATCTGCTCGTCCAGCCTCCTCCGATACGCGTCGAATTCGTCGTCCAGGGCCGATTCGATCTCGGAGAGGACCAGTTTCTCCTGCCTGTTCCGCCTCGCCTGGATCATCTCTATCTTTCTCTTGAGGCGCAGCACCGTGCAGCGCAGTTCATACACCTTGTACTCCAGGCCGCCGAGCGTGAGCATGTACCTCATCTCGATGTTCCTGCACACCACGTGGACCAGCTCATCCCGCTCCAGCAGAAGGGCCAACGACTCCGCCCGCAGCCTAACGACGTCCTCCCTCAGCCTGACGTACTCCGCGGGAAGGGCGATCCCGCCGTCCCCCTCCCAATGGGAGGACACCTTTCCCCTGGAGGACGGGGCATAAGTCATAAATACGTATTTGCTCGCCCAAAGCTCGTCCCGGTAGGGGCCATAACCGGAGATTCTGCAGTCGCTGAAGAGGTCTTCCGCAATCTCCGAGACGACGTCCTTCAGCTCCAGGCGGTCGAGGTATTTCTCGGGAATCGCCCTCGCGCCGAGGCGGGCCCCCAAAATATTTCCGGTGACGGCTCCCGTGGAATCGCTGTCACCGCCGTGATTGACGGCGGCAATCAACGCCCGGTCGAAATCGTTCTCGTACTTGAGCGCACAGTAGACGGCGATGGCGAGGGTCTCCTCCGCCACCCACCCCTCGCCGAGCATCCGAATGGCGTCCGGATCGCCGAGGTCGCTCTGCGAGAGCTCGACAGCCATCCGCACCAGCGCCTCGAGCTCGTCCAGGTGTTCCGCCCCCGGGAACAGGCGCCTCATGGCGGACATCGCGTTCCAGACGGCATCGGCCAGCAGGGGGTCCTCGCTGTGGGAGACGGTGTGGACAATATGGACGAGCGCCGCCGCCGGAATATACCCCAGCTCATGACCGTGCGTCAGAGCGGCGGCCTCGGCGCCGAGCCTGGCGACCTCATCGGACGTATGCCGCTCCCCGTCGAAGTACAGGCCGATGGGCGCAACGCGCATGATCCCGCCGCAACCCTTGCTGTCGTTGATGGGCTCGTCGATGGCGCCCCGTCTCCCTCCGCGGAACGACGCGATCGCGGACAGGCAGGTATTTCCCGGCGCGCGACGCTCAAACAGTTCGGGAACGTTGATCAGCCAGCTGCAGGGATACCGTTCACGCACCGGATACGTCTCCGTCTGCGTGCGCAGCCACTCCTCACAGCACGACGCAATCCCGTCCAGGCAGCCGCCCACGGTCCCCCGAGTCCTGTCCCTTGTCGTCCCAAGGAGCAGGCCGTTCGCCGTGAACAGCGTCATCTGAGTGTCGTCCGAGATGAGCGCCGTCCCGTTCACAAGGGCATATTCGGTAATGCCGTCTCCTCCATACCTGCGGAGGATGGAATCGGCGTCCAGAAATTCCACGGCATACCCGAGGGCGTCCCCTGCGGCGCCGCCGAGCAGGCACCCCCTGTACCGATCCAGGCTTTTCATTCGGCTTCCCCCTTCACCCCAATGATATAACAAGGAAAACGCTGATTTAATCCATGAAGCACCCCGGTGGTACCCCAGCTTGCCTGTTTTG
>NZ_CALIAA010000065.1 GCF_938040765.1 uncultured Fretibacterium sp. | reverse complement strand
GAGGGGTATGCTTCAGAATATGTGATGGCGGAGTTGAAAAGGGCGCCAGAGCCTAAACGGAGTGATATGCTGACTCTTGTCGAGAAATACGGCATAAGGGTTATAGCTCCCAGTCTTGATGCTGTGCACTTGGCAGAGCGTTACATAAAGAACGGGATTATCCCCAACGCTTATCGCTTCGATGGGGTGCATATCGCAACCGCATCAATTTACGGGCTTGATTGCGTGGTTTCCTATAATTTCAAGCATATCAATCGTGCCAAAACTAGGATTTTAACTGCCGCAGTCAACCATGAAGAAGGGTATAATAGTGTTGTAATTTGTACAGCTAAGGAGGTGCTGGATGATGAGCAAGAAGATGTTTGAGACATTTGAGGACGAGCTGGATGCGATACGCTTACGCCTCTATGAGGAAGTCAAAGATATGACGCCTGAGGAAGAGATTGCTTATCTAAAGGCACAAGTTGAGCCTTTATATCAGGAATTTGGTATACGTACAAGTGATCTTAAACCGGTGAAGCCAATGAAAAGAAAGGCGGCCGCTCTTGGATAATCAAGAGGAGCTTAATGTGGAGTAGACGGTGGGTATCCGCGTTTTCACTCACAATCCCTTTGGGGATCTTGAAAGCATAGGGGCGGCGGCATAAGTTGCCCCTATTTCTGAATTATTGAGTCGTGAGTTTCGGGACCGGTGTTTTAGCTCCACCATCGTCTTTTTATGAATATCCAAGATTCTCCAAAAAGCCCGCTGCCAAGCGGGTTTTTCTTTTGTCTTTACTCCATGAAAGTCCACCCTGATATGCTAAAATCCAAGCACAAATGGCCCACAATTTGGCCCACAGGCCACAGAGGCCCCTATTTTGTGGGCCACTTCGTAAAACTTGAGAGTATCCGGTTTTATGCCGTGAGAGCCTGTCCGCTCGCCTTGTCGGGCAAGGCTGTGATCCCCTCTTGGGGAAGCCGTGGGCCAGGGAGGCAAATTGTGGCCAAGGGGGCAAGGGCTGTGGGCCACTCTTGGGGAGCTGTGGGCCAAGAAACGGCGCTGTGAGCCGGAGAGAAAATTGTGGCCGCTTGTGGGCCACTTCGAGGCCGGATTGTGGGCCGGGCTCTCTGTTTTGTGGGCCAAGGGGAGGAGTGAAGACGGTGCTGACGGACGTTGCGATACGCAAGGCCAAGCCGGCCGACAAGCGCTACTCGCTTTACGACACAGGCGGCTTGTCTTTAGAGGTCATGCCGACCGGCAAGAGGTTCTGGCGCTTGCGCTACTCCGAGGGCGGCGCACGGCGGAAGCTGACTCTGGGGCAGTATCCCGCCGTGTCCCTAGGCGAGGCCAGGGCCAAACGCGACGAGCTGAGAGAGGCCAAGGCCAGGGGGATAGCCCCTCATGAGGTCCTCCATCCGGCCAAGAAGCCCACGTTTTCGGACGTGGCCCTGGAATGGTTTGGGAAACACGTCGAGCCGGTTCGGACTGCGGGCCATGCCCAGACGGTGCGGTATCGGCTGGAGGCATTCCTGTTTCCGCCCCTGGGGGAGCGTCCGCTTGACGAGATCAAGGCTCCCGAGCTGCTGTCCGTCCTGCGTCCCATCGAGGAGAGCGGACGCGTCGAGACGGCACGGCGCATCAAGCAGATTTTCGGGCAGGTGGCACGCTACGGCGTTGCGACGGGGGCCTGTGAGTCCGATGTCTCCTCCGCCCTCAGGGGAGCCCTGGCCCCTAAGAAACCGCAGCATTTCTCGGCGCTCACCAGACCGGAGGACATCAAGAGGCTCCTGTCGGGGATGGCCGCCTATCAGGGCTCTCCGGTCGTGCGCTGTGCCCTGTGGTTTAGCCTCTACACCCTGGGACGCCCCGGCGAGGTGCGGCGGGCGGAATGGAGCGAAATCGACCTTGAGGAGGCGGTCTGGGAGCTCCCCGAGGAGAAGATGAAGAAACGCCGCCCTCATGCCGTCCCCCTGAGCCGCCAGGCGGTTACTCTCCTGACGGAGCTCCAGCCCCTGACAGGACGCTGGCGATACGTCTTCCCCTCGGCGCGGATGGACGGCCGTCCCATGTCGGAGAACGCCGTCCGGGTCGCCCTGCGGTCGATGGGGTTCAGCAACGAGGAGATGACGGCCCACGGGTTCCGCTCCCTGGGGAGCACGGCGCTCAACACCCTGGGCTATCGTGCGGACGTAATCGAAGCGGCCCTGGCCCATATCCAGGGCGGAGTTCGTGGCGTCTATAACCGCTCCGTCTATTGGGAGGAACGTCGGGCCATGATGCAGGCTTGGGCCGACTGGCTTGACGCTCTCCTGACGTCCGGGGATAGTCTTCCTTGACCCTCCGCAGAAATACGGAAATAAAACCGGAAGCCTTTTTCTTAAATCCATGATTGTCCATGATCGTCTAAGCTGGGGTTGACGCACAGGGGAGGGGCTTGTACCATGATGGATGTGGATAACTCCAAAAGGTCAGTTCTGGAGAGAGTCCGACAAAATTGCACAGAGAGGAGGTGAGGAAAATTGTGTGTTACTTTCGGAGGCGATAAACGAACAAGATATCTCCTGAACCTTGATTATGACGAGAACGACGAGGTTTTGCCTCGTTTCACCTCCATTATGGAGCATCAAAAACTCACGGGGCCGGGACTAGACCCCGGCGATATTCTGGGGGCTGTGTGCGAGGCGGAGCGTCTGGCACGAGAGGAGTACGGGAATTCTTTTGACGAGCTGAGCTTCAACGCACGATCTGCGCTGGTAGAGCGGGAGCGGCCTAAAGCATGCCGTCGCCTTGCGGCCCTAAAGGTTATGAGCCTGATGCGCAGGCGGCCCGTCTACCGCCCTCCCGTCTCCAGGGTTTCCCCGCGTCGAGTCCGCATCCGCGCCCCCAGGCGTTCCCACCGCTCAACAGCGGTTGCCTCCCGAGGCGGAGGGGATGACGGCGGCGGCGGTGACCCAGACCCATCCGACCCATCCAGGCCAAGGCTGCTAACCCTTGGCACAGTAATCCTATTCCCTTCTCAACCTCATAGCCCAAAGGCCCCGTGGCGGCGTCGCCGTCCCGGCCCCTGTCGCATGGCCCGGCGCCTGCTGCCTGCACCCCGCTCCCGTCACGGCTGTCTCGATCCTCCCTGAAGCTCTCCCGCATAAAGCGCGAGAGGGCTGATGTTTCATGGATTTTCAACTTTTTCAAGGAGGTTTCGAGATGGCAATGATGGAGCAGATTGACGAGCGTTACCTGACCCTGCGAGAAGTCAGGTCGCGGTACGGACTTTGCGCCTCGACAGTTTACAACAACATTCAGGCTGGGAAGTTCCCCGCACCCCTCAAGTTCGGGAAGAGCTCGCGTTGGCGGCTTTCGGAGTTGGCGGCCTGGGAGCGGTCCCTCCCCCGCGGAGGAGCCCCCAGGGAGTCCGTCTGAGGGTAAGCTCATGTTTTGGCACGGAAAAGGCGCGGCCGTCAGACTCGACCGCGCCCCAGGAAAGAAATATCGACTTCTGCCAAGGATAGCGCATTTCCCCGCGTCCTGCAAGGAGCTGGCCTCCGTCGCGCACGATAGGGGGCGTCTCTTATGACCCCTTCCCCCAAATTTCCGCAGTGGCAAGAATCGAGTGACATCCCCCTTGACGAAATGTCCTCTCCTCCAAATGCCCCCACGAACAAAAAACGGGCGAAGGGGAAAAAACCTCGATACGCCAAGTTGTCGGTTGAGCTCTGGGATAACCCTGATTTTTACGAGCTGGATGCCAAGTCAAAGTACCTATATGTGGCTCTGCATTTTGGGAGAAGCTCAAACATGTCTGGCCTTTTCCCCGTTACGCGGCGGATGCTCAAGGACTTTGGCCTTAGCAGGGAGCAGTATGACAGGGCCTTGTCGGAGCTCGAAGAAAGCGGGCTCGTATTGGTTGAACGGTATGAGGATGATGACGATACGGTCTTCATCCCAGCCGTTCTACGCCAGGACTTCGATAGCCCCTCGCAGGCTATCGGGGCTTTAAGAGCCTCCAACGCATATTTTTACAGCGAACTGCGAGATGATTTTATGTCCGAGTGGAAGCGTCTCGTGACCGAACGTTTTGCGGATCGACTCGACGACGTGATTACACTCGATGGTCGGGAGACTACGATGCGGGAGATTTTCAAGGAAGCCCGGTAAGGGGGGAGGGTCCCTGGGAGGGTCCCCCCTACCCTCCCCCAGAGGG
>NZ_CALIAA010000064.1 GCF_938040765.1 uncultured Fretibacterium sp. | reverse complement strand
TCAATCGACGAAACCCCGGACCGACCGTACCCTGGTTACGGTGGTGAACGGCCTGACCTTTCTGGAATGGCAGATTCTGAAGGCGAACAGCCTTAACATCGATTTCGATACGGTTTATGGTTCCTCGAACAGCGCACGGGACGGGTTCATCCCCGGAGTCAAGGAGCTGCTCGAAAAGCTGAAAGAACCTTCCAATCGTTATTATATCGGCATCGCAGATCCCGGCGAAGACGGGATCACACCTCGCCTCGAGTTGATATTTGAGGGGAAAAAAATCGTCGAAGCCCGTTATAACGAAATCTTTGCCGATACTCGGGAGGCCATTCGAGAGGAGGATTTGAAAAAATACTATCGGCAGAGCAAGAGAGATTCCGTCTATTACCGCGAGGATACCAAGGGGAGATTCAACTCCTTCGCCGACAGGTTGACGACTGCGATTCTGGATAAACAGTCCTTGGACGTTTCGGTGGACCCCGATACGCCGGAGGCCGCAAATTACGCTCGACTGGCTGGGAAGGTTCAGTCGGCCATTGATGACTACCTGGCGCAGGGATATGTCCACGATATTGGGAAGATCGCGGAGAAACCGGAGCATTGGGCTCCGAAACACGCGGTCTCCGACCGGCGCAAGGATATAGAAATGTCCCTCGTCGAGGGATCCCTGCATTATGATGCGGACAAGGAGACTTACTCCCTTACCGTTTCCGTCCTCAACAAGGGCTCCGAGGACTACCGCTTCAGCACGGAGTCCTTCTATCTTTATGTAAAGATTCCCTCCAACATCTTCGATACGGTGGGGGATGGTGAGGTGCGTTCCATCCTGCTGAAACCGGGGGAGACCACGGAGGTGCGGCTGAATCTCGCGCCCGTCCTGAAGACGGACACGTATCCGATCCTGAAATTTGATGGAGCCGGGAAAGTCTATTTTGCCTTCGATTTGAAGGATCCCTTGAAACTTTAGTTAAGAGTTAAGCAAAAGCGCTCCCCAACCGTACGGTTGGGGGGCGCTTGCTGTTGTATCGTCCAAGCGTGACGACCTTGAGATATCCGGTCGTCCGCGCCTGTCAAGCGCGGTTGACGAAACGAAGTTTCAAGGCCTTGGTTGCCTCGACACGACATTCAAGCCCTGACGGTCTTGAAAGACCGGTCATCTGCGCCTGTCAAGCGTGGTTGACAAAACGAAGTTTCAAGGCCCTGGTTGCTTCGACACAGCATTCAAGACCTGACGGTCTTGAAGAGCTGGTCGTCTGCGCCTGTCAAGCGCGAAATCCGTATCGCGCTTGACAGATAGCGACCGACACAGCACCCGCGGGCGGGAAGCCCGCGGGGAGCTGGTCGTCTGCTACAGATATCCGTTCTCCTTCAGGATGACCTTGGCCTTCTCCACGTGCTTCGCCGGCATCTTGATGACGGGACCGGTGCAGCCCATGGCGGACTCGGCGTAGATGCCGGCCTTCCAGAGCGACTTCACCGCGTTCTCGATCTCCAGGACGTCGATGCCGTGCAGCTCGTCGTCCGTGGGCTCCGCGGGGGGAGCCTTGACCTCCTCCACAGCCTCCGCCTTGGGCGTCAGGGCCGCGATCTCGTCGTCCAGCCCCGCCCTCCTGGCGGCCTTCAGCTCGGCGGCCACCTTGTCCGGCAGGCCGCCGGCGATGACCGATGCGTTGTAGGCAAGCGCGTTCGCGATGACCGGCGCGCCCGAGGCGCGCGAGATGATGGAGACGACGCTCCGCCAGCCCTCGCCGCAGGAGGGGCCGTAGCCCCAACCCGTGGCCTCGTAGGACCCGCCCGTCGTGAAGGACGAGAACATCTTCATCAGGACGTTGCCCGACAGCGTGTCCGTCACGCACACGTCCACCGCCCCGGCCAGGATATCGTTGCCGCGCAGCACCGCGCCGCCGTCCTTGCGGACGGACGCACCGAAGGTGATGGGATACCCCTTCTCCTTCAGGTGGGTGAGCGCCCGGAACACGGGTTGCGCCGTGTCCACGTTGAGGATCCCGACCGTCGGGTTCTCGATCCCCATGGCCTTCGCCGTCGCGATGCCGTAGAGCGCGTTGCGCAGCATCGCCTCGCCCCGGATCGTCGCCGAGGTCCCGGTGGTGGAGGCCAGGATCATCGCCTTGCCCCTGCCGGGCGTCATGACGCGCCCGATGGTGGTCACGCCCAGCGGAAAGGGGAAGTGCAGGGCCACGGCGCCGGCGATTCGGCCGTCCTTGAGCGCCGCCTCCAGGGTCGAGGCAACGTCCGCCTCGCAGTCCGGGGTCTCGATCCACTCCAGCTCCTCGAATCCGGGAGTGCGCGGACCTATCATGACGGGCGTGACGTTTCCGTAGGTCTCCCGCGCCAGCCGCGCCCCGCGGGCCAGCTCCTCTGGTCCCAGCTCGCTTCCGGCAGCCATCAGGCCGACCTTCACCTTGGGGCCGCCGCTTTTGGCCGATTCGATGATCTCGGCCAGGGCGGACCCGACTACCTTCCTGATTGCGTCAGACATGAGCTCCGCCCCCTCAGTTCAGCTTCCCGGCGATTTCGGAGAGCGCCTCCAGGATCAGGGACTTCACGTCCTCCTTGCTGACTGCGCCCGCGGACGCGCCGCCGGTCGGGGCCTCGATGAGGAAGGAGGCGCCGTCGGCCAGGTTGGTCAGGCGCGCCAGGAAGAGGCTTCCCTTTCCGATGATCATGACGCGCTTCATCTTGCCCGCACGGATGCCCTCGCAGGCGGGACCGATGAAGGGAACGCCCGCGGGGATGTGTCCCTGCGTGTGGGCGTAGCCCACCGTCCCATGCTTCTTGATGAAGGCCTCCATGTCGGCCTTCTCGATGGCCTTCTTCATGACGGCGAGGGCCGCGATCATCTTGATGTTGGCCAGGGGCACGTCGCCCGCACCGGCCGGCGCCGTGATCTCGGGGTTCTGGAGCTCCGGGGCGAAGCGGTCCACGTCCGTAAAGGTCAGTCCCGCGGCCTGAAGGGGCTCGAAGGTCAGGGCGGAGGTGACGGCCTGAGGAGCGCCGCCCGCACCGACGGTGTGCTTGCCCAGGACGTCGAGGCGCATGATGGGGTTCGTGCCGTCGTCGGGGACCAGCAGGACGGCGAAGCTGCCCACGCAGTCCTCGAGGGCCTTGAGGCCCTTCTTCACGTGGTCGCGGCTGTTCATGTACAGCTTGGGGATGGACCCGCCTGCGACGACGGCGATGTTTTTGCGCGCGCCGGAGGCCACCTGGGAGGCCGCCGCGATCATCGCGTTGACGGGCCCGGCGCAGAAGCCGCGCACGTCGCACCCGGAGGCGTTGACGCAGCCCGCGACCTCGGCGATGGCCTTGGCGAAGTTGTTGCCCGCGCGCTGCCCCACGTCGCCCGCGCCCTCCTCGGAGCACTCGATGACGAAGTCGAGGTCCGTCGGGGCCAGGCCGCTGTTCTTCAGCAGGTGCAGCAGGACGAGGACGCCCGACGCCTTGCCCGCCAGGTTCTCCATCAGGACGTGGGCCGTCAGGCAGGCGTCCGTGGGGTGCCCCATGCGGATGCAGCCGACGACCTTGCCGCCGAAGTGCAGGGGCAGGGCCTCGCGGTCCTTGACCTCCGCTTCGATGTCGGCCAGGTCCTTCATGTTCTTGGGCCGCACCACGCGCTTGACGACCGCCTCCGTGATGACGGGGTCCTTCGCCAGCTTGGCGCTGACGGACTCCGCAAAGCCCTTCTCCAGCCAGACGAGCTCGAACTCGTCGCACGCGGAGATCAGCCCCAGAAACTCGTCCTCCGGCATGATCTCGCCGAACTTGCCGTAGCGCTGCGCATCGCTCAGACGATTCTCGGTCCAGGGGGCCTTGGCCGCCTCGAACTCCTCGTAGCTCAGGCCGCCGATGTAGGTCTGGTTGGGGGCGTAGTGCAGGGCCTCTTCATAAGTCTGGAGATGCTTGGGCAGAGCGTCGACGTACTCCTTCTCCTTGCCGCTGTGGCGGGCTTCGTAGGGGGTGCCGCCGTAGAAGCTCCCCGTCTCGGGCGCGTGGTTCAGACAATAAGCATAGCTCTTGATTCCTACCGTGGACATCCATAGTCCTCCTTAAGACAACGTGAAACTCGATCGATCCGGCCGCGAGAGTCCGCACCCCAATCCTTCCATCGAGGTGGCCGCCCGCCAACATAGGCAAAGGAAGCGCCGATTAAAACAAAAATGCATATGTTATCA
>NZ_CALIAA010000063.1 GCF_938040765.1 uncultured Fretibacterium sp. | reverse complement strand
AAAAGGGATCCAAGGGAGCTTGCTCCCTTGGCGGGGTTCGGGGCGGAGCCCCGAGGAAGTTTTTTGGGATTCTCCCCGCGGCATGGCAAGCTACGCGATCATCTTGGCGACGCCCTCCCGAACCTCCTTCAGGAGTTTCATGCCCTCATCCTCGACGAGCTTCATCCACTCGCGCTTCTTCGCCACGTAGGCCGTGTCCTTGATCGAGGGCAGGTTGATCGCCACGTTCTCGAGCGCGCCGGAGAGCCCGGCGAAGGCCTGCAAGGCCCCAACGGTCAGGTCGCTCGCCGCGCTCTTGTTGCTCTTATACAGAAGGCTCTTGGCCAGACGCATCACGGCAAGGCAGTCTTCGGCCGTCGTCTCGGGGGAGACGATCGCCTCCTTGTAGGCCTTCTGGATCGCCTCGGTCCGTGCAGCCTTCTCCGCGTCCGTCCCCTTGGGAAGCCCAAACGCGGCGATGACGCCGTCGAAGGCGTTGGTGTCCTTCTGAATCCCATCCAGAAGGGCGTTCATCAGCTCGTCGGACTTCGGAATCGTATCCATGACCAGCGACTCGAACTCCGCGTACTTCTCCTTGCCCTGCGTCAGTCGGCAGACCATGGAGATCAGCGCCGCTCCCAGCGCGCCCGACAGGGCCGCCGCGCTCCCGCCCCCGGGGGCCGGAGCGTTGGACGCCAGTTTCTCCGAAAAAGCCCTCACCGTCATGTCCGTCATAATCATGTCTATTCCTCCTTATATCTCAAAAGATGGTCAGGATGGCCCAAGATCCTTCAAAACACGCCGGTACAAACCGTCTTGTCCGTATCATATCACAACCGCCTCACCGGAGCACCGCGTTGGGAATCCACGTGGACACCTCCGGGAACAGGATGATCAGCAGCAGAACCAGCGCCATGACGCTCAAAAACGGGTAGATGTAGCGGAACGAACCCGAGTAGCGGGTCTCCGTGATCTTGCAGGCCGTCATCAGGTCCACGCCGAGCGGCGGGGAGTTCGCTCCGATGGCCAGGTTCACGGCGATCATCACCCCCAGATGGATGGGGTCCACCCCCAGCTGCGTCATCACCGGCATGAACACCGGGACGATGATGATGATGATCGCGATGGACTCCATGAACGTCCCCAGCACGAGCAGCAGCAGGTTGAAGAAGATCAGAACCGTCCAGTAGTCGTCGGAGAGGGCCAGGATCGCCTGCGCGACCTTCTGCGGGATCTCCTCCAGGGCCAGTAGCCACCCGAACAGCGAGGCTGCGGAGATGATGAAGAGCACCGAAGCGCTGGTGAGGGCCACGGAGTGACAGACCTCCCAGAAGTCCCGAAGCGAGAGCCTGCGGTAGACGAAGGCCGAGAGGACGAGGGCGTAGAGCGCCGCGACGGCGCCCGTCTCCGTGGCGGTGAAGATGCCGCTGCGGAAGCCAACGACGATGATCAGCGGAGCGCCCATGGGCAGGATGGCCTCCTTCAGCGCCCGGACGATCTCCTGCCGGGTCGGCTTCGCCCCGCAGGGGTACCCCTCCTTTTTGGCGAAGAACCAAGAGAGCGCCATCAACCCGATGCCGAGCAGGAGGCCGGGGAGGATCCCAGCCAGGAACAGCTTTCCGATGGAGACGCCCATGGTCACGCCCAGGATGACCATGACGATGCTGGGCGGGATGACCGTTCCAAGCGACCCCGCACAGCCCAGCAGGGAGGCGGTGAAGGACATGTCGTACTTCTGTTGGCGCATCATGGGCACGACGATGGAGCCGATGGCCGCGACGTCCGCGATGCCCGACCCCGAGATGGCCCCGAACAGCATGCACGAGACCACCAGGACCATGGCGAGTCCGCCGGGGATGCGCCCCACCAGGATGGAGGCCAGCCGCATGATCTTGGGGGTGATGTCCCCCCGGGCCATGAGCGTCCCCGCCAGCAGAAAGAGCGGTATGGCCAGGAGCGTGAAGGAATCCACGCCCACCACCATGCGCTGCGCGATGGCGGCGATGGGCACGGATTCGAAGAGCGTCAGGTACGTCACGCCCGAGACGGCGATGGCGAAGGCCACCGGTATCCCCATCGCGATCAGCACCAGCATGGAGCCCAGAAGCAGCGTCATGACGGGCTCCCCCCATCCAGCTTCTCCTTCCCCGTGAACAGCATCCAGAGCGCGAAGAGGGTCATCAGGCCGAACCCCACGGGTAGCGCCAGGTACAGGACGCCCGCGGAGATCTGCAGCGACGCGGTGACGTCGTCCCAGACCCGCGCCACGACCTTGCTGCCGCTGCGAATTCCGCACGCCAGAAACGCCAGAAGGATCAGGACGTTCACACGGTGAAGGACCGTGCGCGCGGCGCGGGGCAGGCGCTCGGCCAGCATCTCGATGCCGATGTGCTCGCCCCTGAGGAAGGCCGCCGCCGCACCGACGAAGGTCATCCACACCAGCAGGGTCTGGCTGACCTCCGCCCCCCAGGGCAGAGGATTGTGGAATATGAAGCGCGAGGCGACCTCGACAACGACCTCGAGGAAGATCAGGAGCACGGAGAGGACGAGAAAGGGCCTGAGCAGCCTGTCGAATATCCTCATGCGCCTACTCGCCCGTTTCCCGGATCAGCTTCATCAATTCCTCGCCGAACACCGGCTCGAAGCTCTTCCATACGGGCTGGACGGCCTCGCGAAAGGGGGCCTTGTCCACCTCGCGGACGTCGACGCCCTTCTTCCGGATCTCCTCCACCAGGGCGGAATCCGCCTCGCGGATCATCCGGCGCTCCTCGTCGCGCCACTTCGCGGCCAGCTTCAGGAAGGTCCCGCGGTCCGCCTCGGATATCCCGTCCCAGACGTCCTCCCCCACGCAGAGCACGGCCGAGGTCCAGATGTGTCCGGTCAGGGACAGGTGCTTCTGAACCTCGTAGAAGGCGTTGGAGACGAAGATGACCAGCGGGTTCTCCTGCGCGTCCACGACGCCCTGCTGAAGCGCGGAGTAGAGCTCGCCGAACGGGATGGGCATGGGAGAGGCGCCCAGCGCGGTGAAGGTGTCGAGGCGCATCTTCTGCGGCGTCACCCGGATCTTGATTCCCGCGAGGTCCTCCGGCTTTTCGATCGGCAGCCTGCCGTTGGAGATGTGGCGAAATCCGTTCTCCCACCAGGACAGGCCGACGATGCCCTTGGACTTGAGGATACCGAACAGGGCCTCCCCGAGCCTGCCGTCAAAGGCCTTGTATGCCTGCTCGTTCGTGGCGAAGGCATAGGGCAGCTCCTCGATGCCGAACTTCGGGTCCAGGGACTGGAACGAGGAGCCTCCGACCAGGGCGCCGTCGACCGTTCCCATCTTGAGCCCCTCGATCAGATCCTTCTCGTTGCCCAGCTGCGCACTGTGAAAGATCTTGAGCGTTACCCGTCCTTCCGTCGCGGCCGCGAGTTCGGACGCCAGCCCCTCCAAGGCCACGTTCCACGGGTGATCCGGGTTGAGGACGTGCCCGACCCTCACCGTCGTCCCGGCAAACGCCGCACCGGCCCATAACACAGCCGCAGCCACCGCAGCAACCCACTTTCCCATCTTCATCATCCAAACCTCCCAAACGTCTTCGCATGTCTACATCCCTGCCCTCCTCGGGCCGGAGAGACTAAAACACAAGTTCCATTTTACATAAAAAGAGAAATGTTGTACAGCATTTGGCCTCGGCCCCCATTTCACCGGGAGCCGAGGCCAAACGAGCCGAATCGGCGTATTTCATTTTTGCCCCCACGCCGCGATCCCGAGACCGAGCGGCCAGCAAGCGAAGCGAGCGGCTGCCGGAAGGCTCCCCTCCGGGGATAGCGGCGGCCCCGGCAAGCCTCCTTTTCAAAACAGGCAAGCTGGGGTACCGCCGGGAGGCCACATGAATCCAATCAGGGTTTCCTCAGCGCATCGAAGGACGCCGGGCGCGTAAACCATTCGCTGCGGGAGGCCAGCTCCCGCTCCACGGACATCAGAAGCCCCCGGAGCCCGGTCCCCTGCAGGGCGCTGATCCCCAGGACGTCCTCGCCCTTCACCCTCAGGGCCAGAGCCAGGCTCTCCGCCTCTCCCGGAGGGACGGCATCCAGCTTGTTCAGGACCAGCAGGCGGGGGAGCTCCCGACACTCGATCTCCGTCAGCGTGTCCACGATCACCTCGTAGGTGGACATGGCCTCGGGATCGGAGGCGTCCAGCAGCAACAGCAGGAGCTCCGCCTCGCGAATCTCCTCGAGTGTGGCGCAGAAAGCGGCCACCAGCGCAGGGGGCAGGCTTCGGATGAAACCCACGGTGTCCGAGAACAGCACCGCGCCCCCGCCCGGAAGGACGATGCGCCGCACCGACGTGTCCAGCGTGGAAAAAAGCCGGTCCTCCGCGAGGATCGATGCATCCCCGGAGAGGGCCTTCAGCAGGGTGGACTTTCCGCTGTTCGTATACCCGACCAGGGACACCGTCGGGATTCCCCGTTTCTTCCGCCGATCCCGGACGAGACGGCGCTGCCGCCTCACGTTCTCCAGCTTTCTGGAGATCTCGCGCACGCGCCGCTCCAGCCGGCGGCGGTGGCGTTCAAATTCCGTCTCCCCGGGCCCGCGCGTCCCGATCCCCGCCCCCGTCCGGGACATCTGGAGTCCCAATCCCTTCAGGTGGGGGATCTCGTAGCGCGTCAGGGCCAACTCCACCTGGAGGCGCGCCTCCGCCGTAACCGCCCTTCGCTCGAAGATCTTCATGATGACGAACGGCCGGTCCCAGACCGTCGCCCCCGTGAGCTTCTCCAGCGTGCTCTTCTGCACGGGAGAAAGCCGCTCGTCGACGACGACGTAACGGGCCGACCGCGAGAGGCAGAACAGGCGGACTTCCTCCGCCTTGCCCCTGCCGATCAGGCAGGCGGGGTCGGGACACTCCCTGCGCTGCACGACGCTCCCCAGCACCTCGATGCCCAGAGAACCCAGCAGCAGCGCCAGCTCGTCGAGGGAGTTCTCGGGCTCCCCCTCCCGGTCCGGAAGGGAGAGCCCCACCAAAATCGCCCCCGAGCGGGGAGTCCCACGCTCAGGACGGCGCCGACTCAAGGGCCCTCATGGCGTCCGTCAACGCCCCCATAATGACGTCCCTGCCGCCCCTGCTCTCATAGACCTCCGTGGGGAAGCGCAGAGGCCACCCGAAGGTCAGGGTGATCCTCGACGGACGGACGAAACGGGAGCCCGTAGGCATGGCGTCGAAGCTTCCGTGGATGAAGGCCGGCAGAATCGGAGCGCGCTCCCTGGCGGCGATCAGGGCGACGCCCGCCTCCAGGGGCTGAAGGCGGCCATCCGGGGAACGCCCCCCCTCGGGAAAGATCAGGATGTCGCTTCCTTCGTGATAGAGCTTCATGAACCCCTTCAGGGCGCCCGCGGCCGAGGCGTTGTCCGCCCGCGAAACGGGCACGGCGCCGAGGGCACGGATCGAGGTTCCCAGAAACCACGAGCGGAAGAGTTCCTCCTTGGCGAAGTAGCGGAGGCGCCTCGGGAAAAACGCCCCCACGACGAGGGGATCGAGGTTGCTGGCATGGTTGCAGGCCACGACCACCCTCTCGTCCGGGTCGAGGTCCTCCAGCCAACGGACGGAGCAGCGATTGTAAACTCTCAGGATGATCCGGAAGGTATTCCGGACCATCCAGTAGAACAGCGGATTGGGCTTCACTGGGCTTCCTCCCTCCCCTCCGGCTCCAGCACGTCCCGGACGCGTCGCTCCAGGTATTCCAGAACCTCGTCCTCCGTCATCTCCGAGGTGTCGACGAGGACGGCATCTTCGGGCCGCGTCAGCGGGGCTATCGCCCGGGTGCTGTCGAAACGGTCCCGCACACGTATCTGGGACAGGACATCCTCGAAGGGCACGAGCTCTCCCCTTCGCTGCAGCTCGAGGCAGCGGCGGCGCGCACGGGCCTCCGGCGAGGCCGTCATAAAAAACTTCAGGGGCGCATCGGGAAAAACCACGCTTCCCACGTCACGCCCCTCCACGACCAAGGAACCATATTGTCTCTGCCCTCGCTGGAGATCCAGCAGCGCCTCCCGGACGCACCCCAGAGCCGAATAGGCCGAGACGATCCCATCCACGTGAGGCGTTCGGATCGCGGCGCTCACGTCCTCGCCGTTCAGGAGGACGCCTCCCTCCCTCAGCTCGATGGAGATTCCCCTCAAGGCCCCCCGCAGGTCCGCCGTGTCGTCGGGAGGGATGCCCTTTCGGTCCAGGTCGAAGGCTATGGCGCGATAGATCGCCCCGGTATCGAGGTAGCGGACGGACAACCGGTGCGCCAGCCGTTTCGCGACCGAGCTCTTTCCCGCCCCGGCCGGTCCGTCGATGGCGACGACGAAGGACACGCTCAGAACCCCCGCATGTCCGCCATCTCCTCCGTGGCCTTGCTCGCAAAGTCCACGAGATCCGACATCAGGCCCTCGAAGTTCGTGATGCCCAGCCGCTCCAGCGGTTCGGGGAACATGTAGTTCTGCATGCTGTCCGCCCCGATGCCGATCCCCAGCATCAGGCACATGGAGTTGGCCACGCTGACGACGTCCAGCAGAGGCTGAAACTCCGCAAACTCCTCCGGGAGCTCGTTGGGCTTGTGATGATAGGCGACGGCGCACTGGTATCCCTTGGGAAGGTCCCACCGCTCCACCAGGATCTCCCCCACCATGGCGTGGTCGAACCCCAGCACCCGGAACTCCGCCTCCGTAAACGGGATCTGCTCCTCCTCGACCATCTTGACGATGATGCCGTATCCAAAGCGCACGTAGTCGTTGAGGACGACCTTTCCGACATCGTGAAGAAGCCCTCCGACATAGGCCTCCTCGGGGGAGACCTTTTTCGTGACCTGAGCGATGTAGCGGGAGGCGTAGGCCACGGTCAGGGAGTGGCGCCACAGCTCCCCGCGGTCCAGGGCATAGCCCGAGAGCCCCTTGTCCATGACGGAGTAGACCGTCGCCGCCAGGACGATGTTGCTGACGTTCTTGTAGCCCAGGAGCGCTATCGCCTCGGAGATGTTCGACATGTGGCGTGTCATCCCGGAGTTTGCCAGCTTCAGGATGCGCAGAACCATCCCTTCGTCACGGGAGAGGCTTTGAGCGACGTCCGACGCGCTGCTGGTAGGGTCGTTGAGCTTTCGCAGCGTCTCCACCACAAACTGAGGGAAGGACTTTATCTCCTTCATTTTGTTGATGATACGTGTCTTGATCAGTTCCCTTGAACGCTCGTCGATTTCACTCACGGACATGTCCTCCTTGCGTGAGGGCTATACTGCGCCACCTTCAAATATTTTAGTGTAGAGTTCGGAAAAAGACAATTCCACGAACTCGCCGACACGAAGGTTCTCCAGGACCATGCGTCCGACGCGGCGGCGGATCAGGGCACGAACCGAAAAGCCGGCCAGATTGGCCATCGTCCGCACCTCGCGCTTGAGCCCCTCTCCAATAACGACGCGAAGCCATCGCCCCCGCGGCTCCCTGTCCAGGGCGGAGAGGGCGATGGGCCGGACATGGCGCCCCTGGATCTCGAACCCGTTTCTCCAGCGCTCCGTCTGCCGCTCGTTGATCTCGATGTTGAGCAGCACCTCGTACTCCTTGGTCACACCCTTGGACGGATGAAGGATGCTCTGGGCAAAGGAGCCGTCGTTCGTGAGGATCAGCAGTCCCTCGCTCTCCCGGTCGAGGCGCCCCGCCGGGTAGATGCGCTCCCGGCGCAGCCGCTCGGGCAGAAGGTCCACCACGACGGGGTCGTATTTGTCCGCCACGGCGCAGACCACCCCAACCGGCTTGTTCATCGCCACATAGACGTGTGCGGACGGAACCGCCCTGCGGCCGTCGCACCGCACGTCGTCCTTTTCCGGGTCGACCTCGAGGTAGGGAAGCAGGACGATCTTGCCGTTGACCCGGACCCGCCCCTCGAGAATCACGGCCTCGGCCTTGCGCCGCGAGGTCACGCCGCACGCCGCCAAAAAAGCGTTAAGACGCACCGGTCTCCTCCTCCCCCTCGGGGAACGGTCCCTCCGGCCCGGCATCCTCCAGAGGGTCGGCCCCAAGCTCTCCAAGCTCCTCCAGGCTCGGCAGGTCCGCTATCGCCTCGAGGCCGAAGAGCTCCAGGAAACGCGGCGTCGTCCGATAGAGCAGGGGCGACCCGCTGGCCTTCTTGCGCCCCGCGATGCGCACGAGCCCATGGCTCAGAAGCGTCTCGATGACTCGTTCGGAACGAACCCCGCGCAGCTCCTCCACCTCGGACCTCGTAACGGGCTGGTTGTACGAGATCACGGCCAGGGTCTCCACCGCGGCCCGGCTGAGCCGGACGCGCCCCCTGCGCGAGGTATCGCGGAACAGGGCGAGCACCTCGGCGAAATGAGGGTTGGTCTCCAGGACCCACCCTCCCGCGACGGACCTGAGGACCAGGCCATGCCCGCCCTCGAGGTGCGCGGCCAGCTCCGACAGGGCGGAGGACACCTCCCCCCCCGAAACGCCGAGCACGGACTGCAGTTCCCCGGACGGGACGGGGGAGACGGCGAGGAAGAGCACGGCCTCGATCTGGGCCGCAAGGACGGACAGGCTCCTCCGCTCCTCGGCGTGATCGGAGCACTCAGGACTTCGCGCGGACCGTGACATCGGAAAAAAGGGTCTCCTGCTCTATGCTGATCTTTCCCATCCGGCACATCTCGAGAAGCGCCAACAGCGTCACCACCAGCAGTTTGACGGATTTGGCCGCCCCGCACAACGTGCGGAGCGACAGCAAAGAATCCCGGGCCAGCTGCTCCTCGAGCTCTCCGATGCGGGCCTGGATCTGGGATTCCTCGGGAAGGGCCTCGGGGATCCCGCTCCACTCGGCGTCCTCCACCTCGTTCCAGAGCGCATTTTCATCCCGGCCGCGGGACCTCGACCAGCGCTCGAAAAGCCCCCACCACACCCGAGAAAGGAAGTAGAGGTCCCCGATGTCATATTCCAGCTCCTCCGGACGGGGGGCCTCCGGGACCTCGTCCTCCTCGACGACGCGGCGGAAGTAACGCATCTCCC
>NZ_CALIAA010000062.1 GCF_938040765.1 uncultured Fretibacterium sp. | reverse complement strand
CCCATCCTCCAGGTGGCCGAAGTATGCGAATGTGGTCGCGACGTTAAGCAGGACCAAAAGGAGGAAAGAAAAAACAGAACAATGTTCCTGACATGCGCTTTTCTCTCGGACGCTTTTCCCGTTTTCATGAGTCCTCTCCTCTCGTTCCGAGTCAAGAGCGGTCCCCTGCTCCCTCAGCACGGCATGGCAGCAAAAAACACGCAAGGAGAAACAAAATCACGGCTCCGTTCAGGGCACTGCATCCGCCGCCGCGCCTTTCGTCCCCTCGGCCGCCGCTGCCCGACCCCCCCGTCACCTTGACGACGAAACTCCCCTTCGCCCTCACGCCGTCCTTCCGCTGGAAACCGTAGGCAATTCGATACCGGCCCTCCGTCCGGGGATGGAAGTCCGCCGTCAGGGCCAATCTGTCCGCCGAAAGACGCGCGCCGTCTATTGTGGCCTCGGCCTCGTTCCGCCCCTCCTCGGCCGACAGCAGGGATGCGGACAACACGTGCCGCTCCACCGCATTGGCAAAACGGAAGGCGAGCGAGACGCTCCTTATGCCCTCAACCAGGGCCATCCCACCGGGGCCAAGGGCCCTGCCATCAACGAGGACGGCGGAGACCCCCGGCGGCAGGGGAACGGGCTCCTCGGGATCGGGCGTCTCCGGGCCTCTCGGAGGACGCCCCGGCCTTCCCGGGCCGCCTCCGCCACTGCCGCCATCACCGTCACCCCCCGGATCCGTATCGACGTCGTCATCTCCGCCGGGGTCGCCTCCGGGAATGGGCCTGGGCTTGCTTCCCGCATCGTCTCCGGGTTTCCCCGGCTGAGAGCCCGGACCTTCCCGCCGTATGACCTTCACCGTAATGGTCCTGCCAATCCTGTCCGGATACACGTCGCTGCTCAGGGTCAGCGTAAAGGTCCCGGGCCTCAGCGTCCTGACCGTACAACCCGTCGCATCCTGCCGGACGAGTCGCGCCACCTGGTCGGGGCCACGCCTGCTCCAGCTGGCCGTTGAATCGTACCCCTCCGGCAAGCGCAGC
>NZ_CALIAA010000061.1 GCF_938040765.1 uncultured Fretibacterium sp. | reverse complement strand
CGTCGGTCCTGTAGAGGGTGAATCCGTCGCGTCCGCCCGCCGGCGACAGGAGGTTCGCGCCTCCCGGCTCCTCCTCCGCGAAATAGCGCCACGAGACCAGCGCCGAGGAGACGTCGAGCCCCGATGTCGTCACCGGAGCCAGGGTGCAGAAGATGCCGCCGTAGATGTTGGCGGCCGGCATGGTGGTGCGCTTGAAATGGAGGTCGCTGACGTCGAAGCCGCAGACCCCGAATACGCCGCCGCGCGAATCGACCAGGGGGACGCTGCACAGCATCGCCTTGCGGGCCGTCCCCCGAATCGTCGTCGTCGGATACCAGAACCCCACGCGGTGAGCGCTCTCGGGATGCTCCATGGCGCACCGCTGCGGGTGTGCGAAATAGTCCGCGTCCTCGATGTCGAACTCCATGGCCCAATACTTTTCCATCACCAATCCCCGCTCCAGTGCAATCTGCGAGGGACCGCGCAGAAGCTGGAACTGCAGCATGCTGCCGCTGACCAGCTCCGGCTCCCAGTCGACGAGGTACAGCCCCGCCCGCGAGGTCCGGGCCTCGCGCATCCTTCGACTGGCGGTGGCATCCAGGATCAGGAAGGCTCCGGTCGTCTTGGCCTGCTCGAGCGAGAGCATCAGGTTGTCGAACTGGTTCGCCAGGATCGGCCTCAGAAGCTCGGGCCGCCGACGCAGATCGTCCGTCGTCAGACCCCGCTCCTCCAGAAAGTGTTCGATGCTGTGCGACAGGTGATGGCCCATCCGTATCGCCATCGCGGAGAGGTGCCCCATCCGCCTCTCCGTCGATGCCGCGAGGTGCCTCAGTTCGTTGTCGAACACGAGTCGGCCCCCGGAGTCGCGAAGGCTCAGCGTGCCGGTCAGGAACAGGACCGCCGAGACGATCGCAGCCATCGTGAGCACGACGAACGCGAAGAACATCCATAGTCTCAGGCGCAGCGTCCGCCCAAGACGCCCCAGGGATCCGAGGCCCCTCAGCCTGGAGAAGAATGCGAACAGGGAGAGTCTATTTGGATTCGACAAACTTCGCGTACGCCCCTTCCGTGGCCTCGCGCCAGGCCCGTTCCGCCCCGACAGCGGGCAAAAGCTCCCGGTACCGCTCACGGGCCTTTTCCGCGAGGCGGCGCATCCGTCCTTCGTACAGGATCTCCAGCTCTCCGTAGTTCGCAATCGACCTTTGGGGCAGGAAACGGTACTCGCGGTTCATCACGCCGATGGCTTCGACATAGCTCTTCCAGATGCCGGTGGCGTCCTTTCCCCAACGCGCCTGCGCCGTCTCGAGCGCATTTCGGGTCACGGGCAGATAGCCGGTACCCTCGACATACCGCAGGTTCTCCTCCGGACGGGTCAGCCACTTCAGGAAGTCGACGGCAGCCTGCTGCCGGTCGGGCGTCGATCGGAAGAGGCAGAAGCCCCCGGCGCGCTGGATGGCGACCTTCCGTCCCCCCTCCATGATCGGAAAGGGCAGCAGCTCGAACTCCACGGGCTCGGACGTGTTGTCGTCGTAAACCACGTTCTTCGGCATGAAGGTGATGCCCGCAGTGGAGCTGGTCCAGCAGAGCATCCTGCCCGTCTTCGCCAGGTCCGTCCCATAGCCCTTGTAGACGGATTCGCATCCCCGCACCGTCGGCTCGAAGAACAGCTTCCAGACCCTTTCGTAGACGGGAGAATGCACGTTCAGGCGATCCCCGTCGAACAGGTCGTCATCCAACTGGGCAAACACGGCCTGGGCCAGGTTGAAGGGATTGTCCACCATAAAGAAGACGTCCCCGTCGCCCTCGATATCGGGGGTCTTCGCGTCGGTCCACTCGTGGTAGCGCTCGGCGGCGCGGACGATCCCCTCGAAGGTCGCGAGTTCCGTCACGGGGGTCCCGGTCTCGCGGGAGAAGCGGTCCCATAACGTCCTGTTGACGAGCAGGCCCTCGGTGGACCTGCCGATGGGAAACACGTACAGATGCCCATCCCCGAGTCGGCCGGACTCGATGAACTCGGGGATGTAGGCGCTCAGCTCATCGGGCGAAAAATAGTCGTCGAGGGCAGCCAGCGCCCCCTTCGCAATAAGCGGCATCGCGGATTTGGGGTAGGCGATCACGATGTCCGGCGGCTGCGGGGCGCCGGGGTCCCCCTGGGCGATGGACATGAGCTTCTCGTGCATGATCTCGGACTTGGCGATGGCCGTAACGATGATGACGACGCCCCTCTCCCGGCCGATGGAACGGTTGAAGCGATCGACGGCCAGGGACAGGGCGTCCTCCCGATGCCCGGTGGGATTGTGCCAGATCGTGAGCACGATGGGCTCCGCGGGCTTGGGCGGGCGCGCACAGAAAAACAACAGCCCCCCCGCCAGTGCGAGGAAGACCAAAAATAAGAGGAAAACGCCCTTCCTCCGAAAAGAGGAAACGAACGACAAGACGGACCGCCTCCAGAAAGGGACGCAGCCATAGGGGCAAAAGCACCGTCCCTTTACGATGTCCCCCTATTTTATTTCATTCCCCGCATTATTCCAAATCTCCGACTCCCTTTTTTTATTTATCGAACCGCCCCATCCGGTCCTTGACCGCCCCACTCGACGAGGGTGAAGCCCCTGCGGACGAAGGGCGTCAGCTCCTGCTGTGGGACGGAGACCGGGGCATTCAAGGGCCGGTAGGCCATGAAGACGCGAAGGATGCTGTCCGGCCTCGGCGTGACGGTCAGCGGGGCGGAGTCGGTATAGTTCTTTCCCTGGAAGGCGATGAGGTTCCAGGGGTTGTCCTGCATCCGCGGCAGCCAGTAGA
>NZ_CALIAA010000060.1 GCF_938040765.1 uncultured Fretibacterium sp. | reverse complement strand
GGCAAGAGAATTTACGCCGCGGTGAAATTTTTTATCTACACCTTCCTAGGCTCGATGTTTCTACTCGTAGGGCTCGTAGCGATGAGCTATTTCTATCACGAGGCTACGGGCGAGGACCATCGTCCGCATATCGTCCTGGTGATGAACTTCACGCCTCCCACGGCAGAGCGCCCCGCGCCCCGGCTGACCACCTTCGCTTCCAGATGATAAATTGCCATCGTTCGTTCACCTCGTTTTCTTTTTTCTGTTTCTCTTTCGTAAAAGAGAAAATGGACGGGCAGAACGCCCGTCCATCTCTGCGACAAAGCTGCCGGTGGCAGGTTTGCCCAATCGCGCAGACGATGACAGCAGCGCCAGCAGGTGCTGTGGCATTGTCTGGCGGCTCCCGCAGGTGCCGCAATCCCCCTCGGAGAGCGCACGTGCCCGACCAACAGGAGGGCTACCACCGCCTGCTTTAGCAGGTGGTGAGCAAGTGCGCCCCCTTCGCCCTTCGGGAGAAAAAAGAGGGAGGCCCCCCGGTTCCCTGGAGACACCTCCCAACGGATTCAATCGTGCTGCGGCAGCTTCTGTACCAGATAAACCTCCAGCGCAGACAGCTCCATCGTCCGCATCTCTGGCAGCACCTTTTCCAGAACCGCGCCCTCCTGAATAAGCCTGCGCGTTCGCTTCTTTCGCTCCTTGACGCGATCCCGTGCCTGCGCTTCCTCCAATCGGTGCTGTGCCTGCAACAGCTTCTTTCCTGCATCCGTCATATGAAAAATCCCCCTTATCTTCGTTTCTGCCAGACGATCTCGTAGCCCAGCGCGTCGGCAAGCTGGACGGCTTCGACATAGCGCAGGGATTCCCGCTGGAGCTTATTGGACAGGTTAGATACGCTGTCAGACCAGCCGTGTTCGTCCCGCAGCAGATCAACGGCCTCCTGCATGGTCATTCCCTGACGGACGATGTACGACTTGATTTCATTTCTCAGATTGGATTTCATCATTTTTTACCTCCATATTTTCGTGTGCAGAGACGGATCACTGGATATCCCAATATTTCTCCAT
Organism: uncultured Fretibacterium sp.; assembly: GCF_938040765.1. Lineage (GTDB taxonomy): Bacteria > Synergistota > Synergistia > Synergistales > Aminobacteriaceae > CAJPSE01. The sequence continues at coordinate 6,412 of NZ_CALIAA010000060.1, read as the reverse complement.
CCATGCTTTTCCGCGGTGAGACGCAGCTTTTAAGGATATTTGTGAAGTAGCTTGGGGGAGCGGCCGGGCAAGAATGGCCGCCCCCTTTCGTCTTGATCGGCGCTTCCTTGAAGGAATGTCCCGAGGCATCCTGTATAAAAATGTGGGGCCATCCCGTACCCCTGACGATGCCGGGCGTGTCGGCCGGTACCCTTTCCTGTGCCGTCTATCTCTGGCTGCTTCCGGTCTGTTGCATATTTACGAGGCGGCGGTGGTTCAGGAGCGGAGGGTGACCCTACGGCCCGGTGCCCCAACGGATGCTACAATAAACGGAGCCGGGGCGGCCCGGTGTGCTGGGATGTGTCTTCCTTGAACTCGGGAGGGGGATTTAGCGTGAACACCAAGAACTTGTCTTACGGGCGGCAGTGGATTGACGACGACGACATCGCGGAGGTCGCCAAGGTGCTGAAGGGCGACTGGCTCACCCAGGGCCCGACCGTGGCGGCATTCGAGAGGTCCCTGGCCGATTACGCCGGCGTGAAGCACGCGGTGACGTTCGTCAACGGAACGGCGGCGCTGCACGGGGCCATGGCCGCGGCGGGGCTGGGGCCCGGCGATCGGCTGCTGACCACGCCCATGACCTTTGCGGCGACGTCGAACTCCGCGCTCTACGTGGGGGCCGAGCCCGTCTTTGCGGACATCGAGCCGGGCACCCTCTGTCTCGACCCCGTCAAGGCGGAGGCGAAGCTGAGGGAAGTTGAGGAGGCGAAGGAGGGCCGGGTCCGGGCCGTCGCGCCCGTCAGCTTCGGCGGATATCCATTCGCCATGGAGCCGTTCCGAAGGCTGTCGTCCGAGCACGGGCTGGTCCTGATCGAGGACGCCTGCCACGCGCTGGGCGGCGACCGGGGCGGGCACAAGATCGGCTTCGACGCCGACATGACCGTCCTGAGCTTCCATCCCGTGAAGCACATCACGACCGCCGAGGGCGGGGCCGTCCTGACTCGAAGCGACGAGTACGCTCACGCGCTCCGGCTGTTCCGCAGCCACGGCATCACGAGGAACCCCGAGGACTTCGAGGAGGCCCCCGAGGGGCCATGGCACTGCGAGATGCAGACTCTGGGGTGGAACTATCGGCTTACGGACCTGAATTGCGCCCTGGGGCTCAGCCAGATGCGCCGGCTGGATGCCTTCGTGAAGCGCCGCCGGGAGATCGCCGCTCTTTACCGGGAGCTGCTGGCGGACGTCCGGGGGCTGACCCTGCCCCCCGCGCACGAGGGGCACGCCTACCACCTGTTTCCCATCCAGGTGGACGCGGAGGCGCGCGGGCCCCTTTTCGCCCACCTCGCGGAGAACGACATCAGGCTCCAGGTGCACTATTCGCCCGTCCCCCTGCATCCGTACTACAAAAAGCGGTTCGGCTACAGGTGGGGCGACTTTCCCGAGGCCGAGCGCTACTATCGGGGCGCAATCTCCCTGCCGATGTTCCCGCTTCTCGAGGACTCGGACGTAAAGCGGGTCGCGGACTGCATCAAGACATTTCTGGGCCGGGGCTCATAGCGGCAGCGGAGCGGGCCCCTGAGCCGCTACAGCCGCGTGCTCTGGCTCAGGGCCCTTCGCCCTTCGTTCCTCCGGACCCGTCCCTTGAGCTTCTCGAACTCCTCGGCCAGCTGCCTTCGTTCCTCAGCGGGGACGCCCATGCCGCCGAGGAGCGCGTTCAGCCGGTCCTCCAGCTGGGCCACCTCCATGGAGGAGGGGGGCATCGTGCGCCCGATCCGCTTGAGGCCGTTCAAAGCCTCCTCCGCGACGAAGAGGGCCAGCCGCGCCTCGATGCCGCCCTCGGGCTCCGCCGGCATCTCCTCGGGGGGCTCCTCGCGCCGGCCGCGTTCCCTCTGAGAAAAGAGCAGGAACATCCCCGCCAGAAGCAGGAACGCCCCCCCGGCCGACGGGCGGTCGAGGTAGAAGAGGTGTCCCGCCTCGATGCCGCAGAGCATCCCCGCCGCAAACAGAATCCATCGCTTTGTCCCTTCCCATGTCATCGCCGTCACCTCGCGTCGCGTCCGACGGCCTCAACGCGCCAGGAAAAGACCCCGGCCCGGCCGGGCCGGAAACGTCCCCTGGCTGTAGACGAGCTCCCCGCGGGAGTACGTCCGCTCGATCCTTCCCCGAATCGTCCGTCCCTCGTAGGGCGAGAAGTCGCAGCTCGAATGAAGCGTCCCTGCGGAGACCGTCCACTCCGCGGCCGGGTCCAGGACCGCGACGTCCGCGTCGGCCCCGGGCAGCAGGCCGCCCTTCCGCGGCCAGAGCCCGTAACGCCTTGCCGCAGCGGCGGCCGTTCTCTCGGCCAGGCCGCTGAGCGTGAGATGTCCTCCCAGGACGCCCTCGGAATAGGCCAGGGGCAGCATCAGCTCCACGCTGCCCATTCCGTAGGGCAGTCGGTCGAACGCCCCCTTCCACTCCTTTTGAGCGCAGGTGAAGGGGCAGTGGTCCGTGGACAGGAAGTCCACGTCCCCCGCCGCAAGGGCGTCCCAGAGCGCCCGGCGGTCCCCGTCCCCGCGAAGCGCCGGCGAGGCGGAGTAAAAGCGTGCGTCCGGCCGGCCGTAGACCTCGTCCGTCAGCAGCAGGTAGTGCGGGCAGGTCTCCGCCGTCACGTCCGTCCCTCTGCGGCGCGCCTCCCGAACCTCCTCCAGCCCGAGCGCGGAGCTCAGGTGCATGATGTGGACCTGCACCCCGGCTCGGTCCGCCAGCCAGACGACCTCGTGCACGGCCGAGGCCTCGCAGAGGTCGGGCCTCGAGAGCCCGAGCGCCGTCATGCGGGCCTTCTCCGAGTCCTCCATCAGAGCCAGCCGCGCCTGGATCAGGCTCTCGTCCTCCGCGTGGACCGAGGCCACGGCCCCAAGCTCCGCGGCCACCCTCATGGACTCGAAGAGGGGACCGTTCTCCGTGCGCCGCCCCGAGGCGGCGTAGGCCGTGAAGAACTTGAAGCTGCGCACGCCCCGTTCCGCGACCTCGCGCATCTCGTCGAGCCGTGCGGGCGTCCAGCCCACCATCTCCGCGTGGAATCCGTAGTCGATGACCGACGGGGCCGCCGCCTTCAGGCGGGCGGAGAGGTCGTCGACCATCGTCGTCTCGCGGCTGCCCACGGTGAAGTCGAGGATCGTGGTGACGCCTCCGGCCGCCGCCGCGCGCGTGCCCGTCAGGAAATCGTCGCAGGAGCGAGTTCCCCCTACGGGCAGCTCCATGTGGACGTGGGGATCGATCGCCCCGGGCAGCACCAGCTTGCCGGACACGTCTACCGTCTCGGCGGCCGGACCGTCCAGTCCGGATCCCAGCGCGGCAATGCGCCCGCCCCTCAGGGCCAGGTCCCCGGCGAACACGTCGTCGGGCAGGACCAGCATACCGTTTTTCAGAAGAACGTCGTACATTCGGCAACTCCTTCCAGCGGAAGACGCACCGGTCGAGCCCCTCCCGCAATCCCATACCGCTTTGGGGAATCCCTCCGCACTCCGCACCATGATAGCCTATGGAGAAAGCCGCCCCTCGGAGCGTGCGGAGAAGGTGGAGACTAAAGGAAAAGCAGCAGGCTGACCGCCATCACGGCCATTCCGAAGATCATGCCGCAGATCGAGACATGGTGCTCCCCGTATTTGCGCGCGGAGGGCAGAAGCTGGTCCACGGAGATGAACACCATGATCCCGGCGACCCCCGAAAAGATCAGGCCAAAGAGCACCCCGTTCAGGAACGGGGCCAGGATCAGCCAGGCGAGCAGCGCTCCCAGGGGCTCCGCGATCCCCGACAGAAACGACAGACTGAAGGCGCGACGGCGGTCCCCGGTGGCGTAGTAGATGGGCACCGAGACCGCGATTCCCTCCGGTATGTTGTGGATCGCTATGGCCACGGCGATGGGAATGGCCAGTTGAGGGTCGTGCAGCCCCGCCATGAAGGTGGCGATGCCCTCGGGGAAGTTGTGGATGGCGATGGCCAGCGCCGTCAGTATCCCCATGCGCATCAGGGCGTGCTGCCGTCCCCTCTCGCCGGCGTCGCCCCGGATTTCCTCCACGCGGTGCAGCTCGTGCGGGTTTTCGTGGGAGGGAACGAACTTGTCGATCAGCATGACGACGATCATGCCGCAGAAAAAAGCGATCACGGAGAGCCATGACCCCAGCTTGTCCCCTACGGCTCCGACCAGCTCGGACCTGGCCTTGGTCGTGATCTCCGTCATGGAGACGTAGATCATCACCCCCGCGGAGAACCCGAGGGAGAAGGCCAGGAAACGGGTGTTGGTCCGCTTGGCGAAGAAGGCGATGGCGCTGCCTATCCCCGTCGAGAGCCCGGCGAACAGGGTCAGCCCCAGGGAGAAAAGCACGCTATGAAGCTCTGCCGTTTCCATCGTTCCCCTTTCCGGGCAGGAAGCGCCTGCCCACGCCGAAGCCCGGCGCGATGCGGGGGCTCAGTCCGTAGTACCCGTCCCCCGGCATGAAGACCAGCGGGTCCAGCTTGGCCGACTCCGGGCGCCCCCGGTCGTCGAGCGCCGACTCCTCGGCCATGCAGGAGACGATCCGCCCCACGAACAGGTCGTGCGACCCGACGGTGAACGTGTGCATCAGCCGGCATTCGAAGCAGAGGGGAAATTCGGCGACCAGGGGGAGCCCCAGCTCCGGACCGGGCTCCAGGGTCAACCCCGCGAGGGTGAACTTGTCGTATCTGCGGCCCGACACGATGCCGCAAAAATCCGTCTCGTCCACGTGACGTTTCGAGGGGACGCAGACGCTGAACGCCCCGCGTTCGGTGATGGCCGCGTGGCTGTATCGGTCCGGACGGACCGATATCTGGATGGCGGGCGGCTCCGAACAGCAGACGCCCACCCAGGCCAGCGTGACGAGGTTGGGCCGCCCCTCCGCGTCCGTCGTCCCGGCCAGGACGACGGGCGTGGGAAAGCCGGCCGTTATCGGACCAATGTTTTTCTTCATCATCCTACCTCCGTAAGGGTAACGCAAGTACTTCGGGGGAGGCGCCCCCGAACCCCGACTATTTCGAGCTCAACAGGCCCTCCGTGATGGCCGCGACGGCCCGGACCCCCTGGATGATGCTGCGCTCGTCCAGGTCGAACCTGCCGTTGTGGTGCGGCGCGGTGATGTCCGAGCCCAGCGCCATGTACGTGGCCCGGCCGCCCTGCTCCTGGACGCGGCGCATCATCCACGTCGCGTCCTCACTGCCCCCGGCCCGGACGGTATCGACGACCTCTCGGAAACAGTTCAGGGCCAGGACCGACTCCTTCGCCCTCGCGACGAGATCCTCGTCCCCCGAGGCCGTGGTGCCGGCCCCGGCCTTCACCAGCTCGACCGTCGTGCCGTACATGGCCGCCGCGCCGTTCAAAACCTCGACGGCGCGTGCGTAGACGTAGTCGGCGATCTCCTGGTTCTCGCCCCGGGTCTCCACCTTCATGTCCGCGTGCTCCGCTATGACGTTGCGGCCCGTCCCGGCGTTCAGCACCCCGACATTGACCCGCATCACCCCGTCCCGGTGCGGCGCGATGGCGTGAAGTCCCAGCGCCGCCGTCGCCGCGGCCAGCAGGGCGTTGCGTCCCTCGTGCGGCGCACCCGCCGCGTGGGCCGGTCGGCCCGTGAAGTGCGCGTCGAGCTTCGTCGTGCTGAGATACCCCAGGGAGTTCAGGCCAAACGTCCCGGACGGCACTCCGCCGCCGATATGCATGGCCAGGAAGTAGTCCGATCCGTCGACCACGCCCTTGCGCGTCATGGCGTAGGCCCCGCGGCAGCCCTCCTCGCCGGGCTGGAAGATCAGGCGCACGGTCCCGTTCAGCAGTCCCTCCCTGGCCGTCAGCACCTCGGCCACACCCAGCCCGATGGCCGTGTGGGCGTCGTGCCCGCAGGCGTGCATCAGATGCGGGTTGACGCTGGCGAACCCCTCCCGGGCGGGCCGATGGTCGGGCGAGGTGTCCTCGTCCACCTCCACGCAGTCGATGTCGAACCGCAGCGACACGACGGGGCCGGGACGTCCGGTGTCCAGCACCGCTACGACCCCGGGATAGCGCCGCATCGCCTCGATCCACGCGAGGTTGCCGCCCTGCGTGACCGCACGCCCGATGTGCCGGTCGATCTCCTCCTCCGAAGGGCGCCCCATGACCGCAAAGGTCTCCACCGTGTCCAGGCCAACCCTGGGCTTGCAGCCCAGCCGCTCCAGCCGTTCCACGATCAGCGACGACGTTCGGAATTCCGTCCAGGCCGCCTCGGGATAACGGTGGAGGTCCCGCCGGATGTCGATCAGGTCCCGCTCCAGTTTCCTCCAGTCCATTGCGCTGCCACCTCCCCTCCATACTTTAGCACGATCTGCCCCTTTTCTCCCCCGGTCGTCCGCCCGGGGGACGGACTTCATCCGGTCCTTCTCGTTTAAGGCCCTAAAGGAGGCGCGGGAAAAC
>NZ_CALIAA010000059.1 GCF_938040765.1 uncultured Fretibacterium sp. | reverse complement strand
CATGCGTTCGCCATGCGATTTTTAATGACATGATAATTTTTTCTCAGGATAATAAAAGTTTACGCTTCAGAGAGGGGGGTTGTCAAGAATTGAAGATGCAAGGAAATCCACAGGCTGCGACGGTTTCATGAAGGAATCGGACGCGTCATGGTATCGGTTGGGCTGGCCTCGATCCTGCTACGCCAGGTGCGGCAAAAAACGCATAGAACCCCTCCTTGCCGAACGCCAAAATTTTGTCTGCGGATTTGGGGTACGGTGATACGATCCCGTTGTCCGGCCCGCCAGGCCGGACCGCTAGGGCAGCCGCTCCCACTCTACCGCGTGCGCAACGCCGTCCACCGTCAGCGTCATCCGGCCGCGCTCCCGATGCAGACCGCTCCCAGAGGCCGGAGACACCGTGCCGGGACGCGTCCGCCACGCCGCGCGCAGACGCCGCGCCTCCCCGTAAAGCCGGGCCTCGTCCCGGAGCAGTCTCAGGGCCTCGGGCACGGAGACGCGCACAAAGCGGACCCCCTGGCCCGGAAGCCGCTGCACCAAAACCGGCACGTCCACGGCGCAGACCGTTGCAATCTTCGTGTAGCCGCCCGTCGTCTGCCGGTCTGCGAGCATCACGATGGGCTGGCCGTGGCCGGGCACCTGGACGCTGCCCAGGGCGACGGCATCCGACACGATATCGGCCCCTTCGCAGTGCTCCACGGATGGCCCCTCCAGACGGTACCCCATGCGGTCGGCCGAGGCGGAAACCGTGTACTCCGAGCTCAGGAACGTTTCGATCCCCCCCGGCGTGAAGGCATCGTCCTGAGGCCCCATCACCACGCGCAGCGGCGCCGAGGCGTCTCGTACCGGACGCAGGCCGACAGTCAGGGCCAGCCCCTCGGAGTCCGCCCAAAGGACATCCGGGGCCCCGGTCCGCAGCACGTCCCCGGCCCTCAGTGCCCTTCCCTCGTGGCCGCCGAACCGGCCCCGTACGTAGGTGGAACGGCTGCCCATGACCAACGGAACGTCGAAGCCCCCGCTGACGCACAGATACGCCCGAGCCCCCGAAGCCGGAGCGGCGAACGCCAGCGTGTCGCCGGCCGCCACGCGATGGACCCGCCAGGTATCGAGCGCCGCTCCGTTGCGGGTGACGCCGGCGTCGGCGCCGGTGACGACGACGCACCCCTCCCCCTCCTCGACCCGAAGGACCGGGCCCAGCACGGTGATCTCGAGGGCCGCGGCCCCCTCGTCGTTGCCCAGCAGGATGTTGCCCAGCCGCAGCGCGGGACCGTCCATGGCCCCCGCCACGGGGACGCCCCGAGACCGACAGCCGTACCGCCCCAGGTCCTGAACGGTGGTGAACATCCCCGGGCTCCCGACCGACAAGCGCATCACGCCTCCACCTCCCCCACAATGTCGGGCTTCCAGTCCGGCCGCGCGGCGTCGCGCTCCAGGCGTTCGAAGTCCCCTTTAGGGATTGGGACGAAGCGCACCCACATCCCCGCGTTCAGGAAGATCGGAACGGGACGGCCGGGGTCGAAGAGCCGGAGCGGCGTCCGCCCGATCAGGTTCCAGCCTCCGGGGCTGTCGATCGGGTAGATGCCCGTCTGCTTCCCGGCTATTCCCACCGATCCGGCGGGGATCCTCTCCCGCGGTTCCGGCAGCCGCGGGGTCTCGAGCGTCGCGTCCATCCCCCCGAGGTAGGAAAATCCGGGCGTGAACCCCAGCATGTAACAGTAGCATTCGGCCCCGCTGTGGCGGCGCACCACCTCGTCGGGGGAAAGCCCCGTGTGCTCCGCGACCCGGCCGAGGTCGGGGGCGAAGTCCCCCTCGTAGCAGACGGGCACGAGGACCCTCCCGCCGCCCGAAGGTCCGGCCTCGAGTGGCGCCTCGGACATCTCCAACAGCCGCCGCTCGAGCTGGTCCGGGTCCGGCGCACGGAGCGGGTCGAAACAGACCGCGAGCGAACGATACGTGGGCACGGCCTCGACGAACCCGGGGAAGGGCGACGCCTCGACCCTCTTCCTCAGGGCCTGGACCCGCGCGTTCACGCCCAGGTCGATGGCGCCGCCGAACTCGACGACGAGACAGCTTTCCCCCGCATGAAGGATGCGCGGGGCGATGGAGCCGGTCATGGGACATCCCTCCTGGAGAACTTGATTACGAAGTGGACATGGCGGCTTCGCCCCCATGCCGAATTTCAGAAAACGCGGCTCATCGGCCGAACAGCCTGACGAGCCCCTGCAGAGCGCCCCAGGCCATCCAGGCCGTGAAGGCGACCATAACCCACCCCAGGACGGTGAGCCAGACGGGATGGCGGTACTGGCCCATGATGTCCCTGCGGTGCACGGCCAGAAGCATGGAGGCCAACGAGAGCGGCAGGATCATTCCGTTGAGGGAGCCCGCCAGGACGAGCAGCGTCACAGGACGCCCAACCTGCGTCAGGACCATCGTCGAGGCCAGGATGAACCCGATGATCCAATATCGGTAGTAGCGTTCGACAAAGCCGAACAGCGTGCGCAGGAAGGAGACGGAGGTATAGGAACAGCCCACCACGGAGGTGATCGCCGCGGACCAGAGGATAACGCCGAATATCCTGTACCCCACCTCGCCCGCCGCGATGCGGAAAGCGTCCGCGGCCGGGTTTGAGGGGTCGAGCTTCACGCCGGTCACGACGACCCCCAAAACCGCCATGAACAGCAAAAAACGCATGATGCCCGTGATCAGGATTCCGTTCAGGGAGCCCCGGTTGATGCGCCCGAGGTTCTCCGTGCCGACGATGCCCGCGTCGATGATCCGGTGTGCGCCGGAGAAGGTGATGTAGCCGCCCACGGTTCCCCCCACCAGCGTCAGGATCGTCGTCCAGTCGATGACGGAGGGCTTGACGATCTCGCGCACGGACTCGGCCGCGGGCGGGCTGGTCCGGACGACCACGTAGGCGATCATGGCGAGCATGACGAGCCCGAGGACCTGGGTAAACCGGTCCATGGCCCTGCCCAGGTCGCGCCACAGGAAGATGGCGATGGCGATGACGGCACTGACGATGGCCCCCGTGTTCTGATCCATGCCCAGCATGACGTTGAACCCCAGGGCCGCGCCGCCGACGTTGCCGATGTTGAAGGCCAGGCCTCCGAGCGCCACGGCGAAGGCCAGGAAATAGCCCAGGCCCGGCAGCACCCGGTTGGCGACATCCTGTCCGCGCAGGCCCGACACGGCAAGGATGCGCCAGACATTGAGCTGGACAACGATGTCCACAAGGACCGAGACCACGATGGCAAAGGCGAAGGCGGCTTTCAGCCGCTCCGTGAACACGGTCGTCTGCGTAATGAAGCCAGGACCGATGGCCGAGGTCGCCATCAGGAAGGCCGCACCAAGCAGTATGCTCACCGTCTCCCCTTTCGAGTGTTTCCTCTGCAGTTCCGTCATGCTTCATTCCTCCCCGCGGGTTGTGCGCACGGCATCCTGAGGAAAAAATCATCCCGTGGAATTCACCGCGCTTTCTTACTATAAGTTCGCTTAATTATACATGCAAGCATGCAGACTGGCTCAACTGAAAAGCAGTGAAGTTCTCTCTTGACTTTCCGCTTTACCATGCCTAATCTGGAGGGGAACGATCGCACCGGCGGCCCGGTGCACGAGCGGCAGCACGGCAGCCTTGAGGCTTTGAAAGGGGGCTCTTCCAGGATGGGATTCACGGATCTGCACATCGACCTGAACAGCGATTTGGGTGAGAGTTTCGGAGACTGGAGGATGGGCATGGACGAGGAGGTAATGAGGTCCATCACCTCCTCGAACGTGGCCTGCGGATGGCATGCCGGCGACCCCATGGTGATGCTCGGGACCGTGCGCGCGGCCAGGGTCGCGGGCGTGGCCGTCGGCGCACACCCGGGGTATCCCGACCTGATGGGGTTCGGGCGGCGCAGCATGGCCTGCACGCCGGACGAGCTCTATGCCTATACGCTCTATCAGGCGGGCGCGCTCGCCGCCGTCTGCCGCTCCGAGGGGATCGAGCTCCAGCACGTGAAGCCGCATGGGGCGATGTACAACCAGGCGGCCAAGGACCCCCGGTTGGCGGAGGCCATCGCCCGCGCCGTGCGCGCGCTGGGGGAGGGCGTCATTTTGATGGGGCTGGCGGGCTCCGCCTTTGAGGCCGCATCGGCCGATGCGGGCGTCCCCTTCGCCGCGGAGGCCTTCGTCGACCGAGGCTACATGCCCGACGGCTCCCTGGTTCCACGCGGCAGGCCGGGGGCCTTCATCCACGATCCCGAGGAGGCCGCGGCCCGCATGGTGAGGCTGGTCAAGGAGGGGGTCGTGACGGCGGCCGACGGCAGTGAACTTCGCTTGAAGGCTCATTCCATCTGCGTGCACGGGGACAACCCCGACGCCGTCGGTATGGCCCGGACGGTGCGCGCAACGCTGGAGAGGGAGGGCATCGCGGTCGGGCCGCTGCGCGGCTGAGCTCCGCGGGGACAGTCGGCCATTCATGATCCATGATCCCCATACGCGATCGCCATACACGGCACTCCGCGGCAGAAGTGCCCGCCAATCGAAGATCCGGGGCTGGAGGCCCCGGAGAGGAGGATTCAGACCATGGACAAGATGAGCGACTACGCAAACCACAGTCCGCAGGACGTGCGCCGGATGATCCGGGAGGGGAAATGGGACCGCCCAACCTCCGGCATGTGTGCGGGCCACGTGCAGGCCAACCTGGTGGTTCTGCCCAGGGACCTGGCCTATGACTTTTTGGTGTTCGCACAGCGCAACCCCAAGCCCTGTCCCATCCTGGACGTGACGGAGCCGGGGGACACCGAGCCCCGCCTGGTGGCGCCGGGCGCGAACATCGCGACGGACATCCCGCGCTACCGCGTCTGGAAGGACGGGGAATGCGTCGACCAGCCGACGGACGTCAGGCGCTACTGGAGGGACGACCTCGTCGCCTTCCTTCTGGGCTGCTCCTTCTCCTTCGAGGGCGCGCTGCTCCAGTCCCATATCGGCATCCGGCACATCGAGTGCGACTGCAACGTCCCCATGTTCGTCACCAACATCCCCTGTCACCCCGCGGGCCGTCTGAAGGGCCCGATGGTCGTCTCCATGCGGCCGATCCCCGCGTCCCTGGTGCCGAGGGCGGTGCTCTGCACGGGGCGGTTCCCGGCGGTGCACGGCGCTCCGGTCCACGTGGGGGACCCGGGGGCCATCGGCATCGCGGACATCGGCAAGCCCGACTTCGGCGACCCCGTGGAGATTCGTCCCGGGGAGCTCCCCGTCTTCTGGGCCTGCGGCGTCACGCCCCAGGCGGCGATCATGGCGGTGAAGCCGGAATTCGCCATCACGCACTCCCCGGGCTGCATGTTCATCGCCGACCCGCTGGACGCCGACTACGCGGTGTTCTGAGGCATCGGGAGCCAAAACCGACTCGACCACCGAAGCGGGCAGGGGGCGCGACAATCCGCGCCCCCTGCAGTTCCATGATACTTATCTATGACACTTATCGCTCCGCCCCACTCCCCCGTTTGGTCAAACTGCCTTATAATGAGGTCAATACTTCCGAGGAGGAGAGAATGGTTTCATGTTGCTCCGACGTTCCTTTTTCTTGTCCCTGATCGTCCTGTACTTCGCTTTCGTCCTGTCCCCCATCTTTCTGATGGTCCTGGGCTCTTTCGGGGATAAATGGTTTGGTACCCTCCTTCCCTCGGGCTTCACCCTGAAGTGGTACGTCCAGCTCTTCGGCAAGTCCATGTATGTCCGCGCCATGTTCATGAGCCTCAGAGTTGCGGCGCTGGCGGTTCTGCTCAACGCCGCGATCGCGGTCCCTGCGGTCTACGCCATCCACGTTCTGAACAGCCGGCGGCTGCGGACCCTCTTCGACTTCTGCATGCTGCTGCCCATAGCCATACCGCCGGTCGTGATGGGGCTGGGGTTGATCCAGGCCTTCAACTGGAAGGGCTTTTCTCTGGTCGGAACCTGGCCGCTTCTTCTGGGGGCCCACGTCGTCTACACGCTGCCCTTCATGATGCGTCCCCTGATGGCCAATATCGAGATGATCCGATGGAGCCTCCTGGAGGAGGCGTGCTTATCGCTGGGGGCCTCGTTCGGGATGACGCTGCGCCGGGTCCTGATCCCGAACCTGCTGCCCGGACTGCTCTCCGGCGCCCTGATGACCTTCGCCATGTCGCTCGGAGAGTTCCAGCTGGCCGTCATGGTCACCGGCTCCGTCACGCAGACCTTTCCGGTCGTACTCTATCAGGCGTTCTACGTCTCCACAGGGTTCGCCTGCGCGGCAACGACTCTCCTGATCCTCGTCAGCCTGCTGACCCTGTCGGGCCTGGCGCTGCTGGGACGCTCATTCTCGGCCGACGCCACCTTAGGAGGTTAAGTCCCTTGAACGTGAGAAAACATCAGGAAAACATCCCAGAGAGAAAACGGATCGTCAGCGTCATCGGGACCTCGACGGCCACCCCGGATCTCTACGAGCTGGCTCGGGAGACGGGCCGTCTGCTCGCCCGGCGCGGCTGCATTGTCGTCTGCGGCGGGCGCGGCGGCGTGATGGAGGGCGTCTGCAGGGGCGTCCGGGAGGGGGGCGGGACCTCCGTCGGACTCCTGCCCACATCCATGGAAGAGGCCAACCCCTACGTAGACCTGCCGATCGTGACGGGGCTCGGCGAGCTCCGCAACATGGCCGTCGCCTCGGCGGGTTCGGCCGTCATCTCCATCGGCGGCGCCTACGGGACCTTGACGGAGTTGGGCTTTGCCCTGCGGCAGGGCAAACGTGTCGTCGGGCTCCGGACCTGGAACCTGCGCGACGAGGAGGGACAGCCCACCCCCATGCTGACGGCCGGAAGCCCGCAGGAGGCCGTGGAACTGGCTCTGGCGGAAGAGACGCGATGAACCGCATCCAGGACCGGGCCATCCCCGGGATCGAGCTGGAGGGCATCGGGAAGAAATATGGCGATCGCTACGCCATCCGGGGCATCTCGCTCTCCGTGGCGCAGGGGGAGTTCCTCTCCATCGTCGGCCCCTCGGGCTGCGGCAAGACGACGATCCTGCGTCTCGTCGCGGGTTTCATCCGTCCCGACGAGGGGATCGTCCGCATCGGCGCCGACATGGACGGCGTACCGCCCAATCGGCGCCGCGTGGGCATCGTCTTTCAAAACTACGCCCTGTTCCCCAACATGACGCTGGCCGAGAACGTCGCCTTCGGGATGAAGGCTCAGAAACGGCCGGAAGCCGATATCCGCCGCCGAGTGTCCGAGCTGCTGGAAATGGTGGGGATGTCCGACCGGGCAGATGCCCTGCCGCGCCAACTCTCGGGCGGACAGCAGCAGCGCATCGCCCTGGCCCGGGCCCTGGCGATCGAGCCCAGGGTTCTGCTGCTGGACGAGCCCCTGTCGGCCCTCGACGCCAAGGTGCGCAACGCACTGCGGTTCGAGATCAAGCGCATTCAGCGCGAGAGCGGCATCACCATGCTCTACGTCACGCATGACCAGGAGGAGGCGCTCTCCATCTCGGACCGGGTCGGCCTGATGAACCGGGGCAGGCTGGAACAGGTCGGCACACCGCTCGAACTCTACAGCGCCCCCAGCTCCCTCTTCGCGGCCGACTTCATCGGCGTCAACAACATCCTGAGAGGGACATGGGACGGCGCAGGCGGCTTCACGTGGAACGGACGCGTGCTGCGCGCCGGCGGAAACGTTCCGGCCGGCCCCGCAACCCTGACGATCCGGCCGGAGCATCTGTCCCCGGCCGATGCGGAGGACGCGGGCGACAATGTCCTGGAGGGCATCGTTCAGGGAAAGATCTTTCTGGGGCCTGTGACACGCGTGGCCTGCAGCATCGGAGAAGAGACGCTGCTGATGGATCTGCTGAGCACCGACGGCGATCGACTGGGCTCCGGGCAAGCGCTGCGGGTGTGCTTCTCGGTCAAAGAGGCACACCTCCTGCCGGACGCGGCGCTTTAGGGAAGCGCTGATTAAAACAGAAACGCATATTTCACCGAAAATAAATATGCAAAACATCTATAGGCAAAAATCTCCAGCGCTTCCCTAAAAATTAACATGGGGGCTTC
>NZ_CALIAA010000058.1 GCF_938040765.1 uncultured Fretibacterium sp. | reverse complement strand
GCCCTCGCCTTACAGGCCTGGATCAAGCTGTTGATCCCCTCAAGAATGCCGTTGTCGATGGGACTCAAACCACTGAAGGACTCCGTCCCGGTGATGCCTGATCGTGCGGGCTGCTCCAACCATCGCACTCGGACGATTGTGCGTCGCCCAGAAACACCATTTCTCCAGTAACAGCTCCCCTTCTTCCCGAAGATGCGCCCGAAAATCTCCTCTTTCAGAGCCGCCAGCTTGTACCAACAGAAATTCGGACCGAGCCGCTCCCTGCGGTCGAGGTTGATCCAAGCGTCCTCAACCCGTCGCGTCGGGGGCGCTTTCCGGTCGTTCCACGCTATAGCTTGCTTGGGGAAGCGGGTTCGGCTTCCCCAGCGCTGCTTCTCACGCCTCCTGCCTCAGTCGCTCCGCGGCCGCGGGCAGGGCTTCGAGGAAGGCGTCCAGCTCCCCGGGCGTCGTGAAGTACCCCGACGACACCCTCAGGCCCCCCTGCGGGAAGCTCCCCAGGGTCCTGTGGGCGATGGGGGCACAGTGCAGCCCCGGCCGGGTCTCGAACCCCTCCCGTGAGAGCGCGTCGGCCAGTATGCCGTTGTCCAGCCCCTCGATATTGAAGGAGAAGACCGGAAGCCGCCCCTCCATGCCGCGCTTACCGGTGAGCTGGATGCCCTCCACGCGGGAGAGCCCCTCGAGCAGCTTCCCGCCCAGTTCCCGCTCGTGCCCGGCGATCCTCTCGATCCCCGTCTCCCCGATCCAGCCCAGCGCCGCGTGGAGCCCCACGATCCCCGGCAGATTCGGGGTCCCGGACTCGAACTTGTCGGGAAGCTCCTCGGGCTGCGTCTCGACATGGGAATAGCTCCCGGTCCCCCCGGCCACCAGCGGTTCGACCCGCGCGGCGAAGTCCGGGCGCCAGAGGACGCCCCCGATCCCCTGCGGGCCCATCAGGCCCTTGTGTCCCGTAAAGCAGAGGGCCGCGAGCCCCAGCGCCGCCGCGTCGACGGGGAGTACCCCCGCGGTCTGGGCGCTGTCCAGAACCAGGGGGACCCCCGCCCCCGCACAGAGCTCCGCGATCCTACCCAGCGGCTGCACCGTGCCGCAGACGTTGCTGGCGTGGGCCAGGACCATCAGGTCGTACCGCCGCGCCGCAAGCGCGTCCGCGAGCGTTTGGGGGTCGAGCGCGCCGTCGCTCCCGCAGGGCAGGAACGTCACCGCCACCCCGGACCGCTCGAGGGCCCTCAAGGGCCGGACGACGGCGTTGTGCTCCATGGAGGAGGTCAGCACGCTCATTCCGGGCCGCAGAAGGCCGCGCAGGACGACGTTCAGCGCCTCCGTCACGTTGGGACAGAAGGTGACGTACCGCGGGTCCCCTCCCTCATACCCCCCGAGCAGGGCGGCCAGGCGAATCCGGCAGTCCAGCACCGCGTTCAGGGTCCCCATGTCGCGGGACGAGGAGGTCCCGCGGCCGAGGTTGGCTCCGCCGCACGACAGAAAATGCGCCATGGCCTCCCCCACGCAGGGCGGCTTCGGCCAGGTCGTCGCCGCGTTGTTCAGATAGACCGACGATCCGGAAAGACTTCTCTCCAATTCAAACCCCTCCTCAAATCGAAGTTTGCGGATGCGATGGGGCGCGCCTGCGGACCTCCGAACCCGCTAGACGCTCAGGACCTTGTCCGCCCCCGTGACGGCCTCGAGGATCTCGAACATGTTGGAGATCGTCCCCACGCCGACGCGCTCGGTGATCCCGAAGTGGTTCGTACAGGTCCCGCACACAAGGATCTTCGTGCCCGTCCTCTCCAGGTCCTTCAGGTGGTCGCAGGTCGAGGCATCCGGCAGGGCCAGCTTGACCCCCTCGTTCATGAGGGCCAGCACCGCGGGCGGCGTCTCGAGCTTCGAGAGCGTGCCAAGGAAGCCCTTGATCAGCACCTCGCCCAGCTCCTTATCCTCACGCCCCAGGGTCTTCCCCGCGATCAGGACGGCAAGCCGGGCGCCGCCCCGATTGCAGGGATCCGGGCCTGCAGCGGGGGCCGTGCCCGCGGAGGCGGCCGCCCCTTCCCTCCGGGCGGTCACTTTGAACTCGCCGCCGTTCTCCTGATGCTGCACCCGGAAACCCTGGCCCTCCAGGAAACGGGTGACGTTTGAGACGGCGACGGCATTGTCCACCAGGACCTCCAGCTCCGTCGCCCCCTTCTCCACCGCGGCCCTGGTCATGATGACCGGCTCCGGACAGGCCTTTCCCACAGCATTGACCGTAAGCATAAAAAATCCCTCCTAAGAAGTAAGAAGTGACAATTCAATAAGAAAACATTGATTCCATAAAGCCCCCCGGTGGTACCCCAGCTTGCCTGTTTCGAGTCAGAAACTTGCCGGGGCCGCCACTTCCTTAAATAAAAACTCAGGGCTCCGCCCTGGACCCGCCCAAGGGACTCGTCCCTTGGGAATCCCCTATAGCCGCTCCTCAGACGGCGGTCCCATTCCCCTCCGCAATGCGCCGCAGCCTCTCGGTGTCGATGGGCAGCTTCCCCAGCTCCTTGCCCCATCGGATGTACGCCTCGACGTTCTCCGCCGGGGTGAAGAGCGGCACCTGGCAGCCGGAGCCCAGGACGTACCCCTTGGGGGAGTCGTGGGCCTTCAGGATGCACTCCGCCACGGACCGCTTGATGTCCTCCTCCTTGCCCAGGTTCAGGACGTTGACCGGAGGGACGTTCCCGATGAGGACGACGCTGCTCCCCATGACCTCCTTGGCCTCCGCCAGGTCCTCCACGTTGTCGACGCTGAAGGACGAGATCCCCGCCCCCACGATGTCCTCCCAGATCCCCCTGGTGTGCCCGCAGATGTGGGTGCCGGGATACTTCCCCAGCACCTTGCCGCCGTGCTGCACGTTCTCGGTGAAGTAGGGAAGCGAGAACTCGAGAAACTGCTTGTGGCCCAGGAGGTCCGTCGAGGCCACGGGGTCCGAGAAGGAGAGCCCGACGATCCCCCGCTTGCCCAGCTCGTCGATGTACCGGTTGTTCCCCTCCGTGATGATCTCCATCATGTGCCGGATCTCGTCGGGGTGGCGGCGCGTCCAGCGCAGGAAGTTCTCCGCGCCGCAGACGGCGATGGCGACGCTGACCGGCCCGGCCATCGCGGCCCCCACGCCCGTCCTGCCGTCGAGCCTCTCCTTCAGCTTGGCCAGGCCCTCCAGCACGATGGGCAGGCGCCCGTCCTTCAGGGGGTCGGGGACCCTGAGTTCATACACGTCCTCGGGCTTCCGGACCCGCGGCGTCTTCACGCTGGGGATACAGTGGTTTTTGTAGAACATCTCGGAGCCCATGGCCTCCGCCATGCCCCTCAGCGTGAGGGAGATGCCCGCGCCGTCCGGCTGGAACCGCTCCCAGAACCGGGCCTCGACGTCGGCCATGACGTCGGAATCGAAGTAATAGTCCCTCGTGTTCACGCCGAAGAGCGTGATGGCCGTCTCCCCCATCGAGATGGAGACCTTGAGCCGCTCGGGCCCGCCCTGCGTCGTCTGGCTCATCCTTCGCACACTCCTTCTACATTATCCTTTACCCTTGACGAAAAAATCAATGACGGCACGCCCTCTATGCCGTCTCCGCCCCCTGGGCGATCCGGCACCTTCCGTAACGCAGATCCGTGAACTTCCGGGCCAGGCAGGGCCCCGCGCAGAGGTTCCCGTCCGCGGCCTTCTCGAGAAACCCCACGGAGAAGAGCGACGTCATGTTCTTGGGACACATGTAGATGGGCGTCGCAAGCCCCTCCGCGCGCTTCAGGACCCGCAGGTAGCTGGGCCCGGAGACCTGACGGAACAGGCGGGGCCCCACGAGGTCCAGGGATCCGACGGAATCCGCCAGGTAGATGAGCTCCGGCCTGAGGGCGTCCACCCGCGCGATGTGCTCCGCGATGAAGTCCTCGACGATGCCCAGGAGCCTCGGGAAGGGCTCCTTTTGCTTCAGCATGGCCCGGTAGACCACCTCCGTCGGGAGGAGCCCCGAGAGCAGGGCGATGGGCCCCGTCGCGCCGACGACGACCTGGGCCCCCCGTTCCTTCAGAATCCTTATGGCCTCGAAGAGGGGGTCCAGCAGCTCGCGCCGGATGGACTCGGGCCGGAAGGACTCCGCCTCCGACCAGTCGGCAAAGACCTCCCTCCCCACCCGGTCCCCCAGCTCCGGGTCCCAGGTGATGACCGTCCCGAGACAGGCCGTCATCAGACACTCCGACAGCGGGACGACAACGTGCTTCATGCCGTTTACCTCCCGCACCCTCTCCGCCGCCCGCGCCATGGCCGCCCCATCCCTCAGGGTCTCCTCGTAGCTCACCCCCAGCTCCTCCAGAATGGGGACGAGGCTCGGCGCGTCCTCCGACTTGCATTGATAGATCTTCATGTCCTACCCTCCCTTATCAACGAAACAGCAGCGCCTCGGCAAACGTCCGCTCGTAGCCGGGGCGCACGCTCAGCTCGATGTAGCGCACCTCGCGGATGCCCTGGGTCATCCTCCGGTGATGCTCCCGCGAGACCAGGGAGAGGTAGGCCCCCGTCCTGCTGGAGTTGCCGATGTAGTGAATCCGGTCCCCGAAGGAGGCGGGGAGCAGCCCCGCGCCGACCAGGCTCTCCGGGGCCAGGTGCTTTCCGAACTGTCCCGCAATGACGACCCGGTCCATCGTATCCGGCGTCAGCCCCGCCGCCTCGATCAGGCAGAGGGCCCCGGACAGGATGGCCCCCTTGGCCAGCTGGATCTGGCGCACGTCCTTCTGCGTCAGGGCCAGGGGCGTATCCCCCTCGCGAAGGACGAGGCTCCGCTTGCCCTCCGACGCGCCGATGAGATGGCGCAGCTCGGGAGGCACCTCCTCCGCCCGTGCGATGTTGCCGCGGCTCGTGATCAGGCCAGCCGCAAGGAACTCCCGGACGACGGCCAGGATCCCGCTGCCGCAGAGGCCGATGGGCTCCCTTCCCCCGATGGCCGTGAGGGAGAGACGCCCGTCCTTCAGGGCCGCCTCCTCGACGGCCCCCTCCTGGGCGCGCATCCCGCAGCTGATGTTCATCCCCTCGAGGGCCGGCCCCGCCGCGCAGGACGCGGCGAAGAGCTCCCCCTTCCGCGACAGGACCATCTCGCCGTTCGTCCCGATGTCGATGAACAGGACGTTGTCCTTCGCCTCCGTCAGGTCCGCCGTGACGATCCCGGCGACGATGTCCCCCCCGACGAACGAGGAGATCTGCGGGAGGCAGAGGACCCGGGCGTCCGGATGGATGCGGGTGAACCCCAGGTCCGAGGCCCGTTCGTACCGGGCGCGCCGCAGCTGGGGCGCGTAGGGGGACAATCCGATGGAGCGGGGGTCGGCGCCCAGCAGGAGGTGCGTCATGGTCGCGTTCGCGCCGACGCTGAGCTGAAACACCCGCCGGGGCGGGACCGCGTGCTCCACGCAGATGGAGAGGAGCAGCTCCTCCAGCTTCAGGACGATCTCGCGCTGCATCTGCAGGACCGCCTCCATCCCGACCTCCTGGACCCAGGTGATCCGGGTCAGGACGTCCTGCCCGTGCTCCTTCTGCGGGTTGACGTCGGAGGCGCTGCCCAGCTCCCGCCCCGTCCCCATGTCGATGAGCGACACGACGACCGTAGTCGTCCCGATGTCCACCGCCGCCGCGAAGACCCCCTCCTCCCCGTCCTTTCCCTCGGGCTCCGCCGTGAGGAACTCCCCGTCGTGGGTCAGGACGGAGAAGCGCGTTTCCTCGGAGGGAAGACGCCGCAGGACGGCAAGGGGGACCTCCTCCAGGCCCGCCGCCCCGGCCAGACGCTCGTCCAGCGACAGGGGGGCCTCCAGGGACGCCGGCTCCAAGGTGATACTCTCCCGCCGCAGGGGCGGATCGAAGACGAAGTCGGGGACGAACCCGTCCGTCAGAATCGGGTGGCCCTTCTCCTGCGCGTCGAAGAGTTGGACCTCGAGGTCCGCCTCCGGCCGGACGAAGCAGGCCAGGCGCACGCCGTCGGCCAGGTCCTTCTCGGAGAGGAAGCGCCGCTCCCCCTCGGAGACGGGGCCCGCCCCGCCCCCGAGGACCCGGACCCTGCACTTGCCGCACGTCCCGCGCCCATCGCAGGCCGCGTTGATCGGCAGCCCCGCAGACCGCAGGGCCGTCAGGAGGTCCGCCCCCGCCTCCAAAGGAATGGAAAGCCCCTGGTCCGGAACCCTTACCCTCAAATCGTGCATAAGAGGGCTTCCTCCTCCTCCCGATTCCGCTTGGCCGCCCTCAGAAGGGCCTGAATGGAGCGGATGTCCGACCGCGTGCCCAGGCCGCAGGCCGGAGCCAGGATGTCGGAGCCCATGTTGAGGGCGGAGCGGGCCATGGCCTGAACCTTCGCCTCGGAGGCGAAGGCCAGGCCGAAGGAGCTGACGTTGCCCATGATCCTTCGGGGCGCGAGGTGCTCCCGTGCCTCGCGCAGGTTCACCATCGCGTCGAAGCTGAAGGCGTCCGCCTCCACCGCGCTCAGCTCGGAGAAGACGTTCTTCATCTGCCCGCAGATGTGGACGATGAAGCGCATGTCGGGAAACGCGCAGCGCACCCCGCGGATCAAATCGTTGAGGTACCGGACAGCGAACTCCCGAAAGTACCGTGCACCCAAGATCTCGCCCGTCCCGCTGGGGTCGGAGATCGCCAGGACGTCGGCCCCGGCGGCGGCCTGAGCCGTGCCGAACGCCGTCAGCATGTCCGTCACCCTCCGCATCAGGGCATGGGCGGCCTCGTTTTTGCGCCGGAGGGACTTGTAGAAATCGATGGGGTCCGCCAGCGACGTCGCCAGGCTGAGGGGGCCCGTCAGGTTGCCGATGATGGGGACGCCCTCCTTCCCCGTCCGCTTGAGCCGCTCGATGGCCTCGATGACAACGCGGGCCCGCCCCCGGCTCAGGTCGGGCTCCGGGAGCTCCGCCCACCGCTCCACCCCGTCGATGACGTAGCCCGAGACGTGCGGTTCGCACTCCCGGTTTCCCATGTCGACCGGGGCGCCCAGCGTCTCCGCCTCGACGGTCATGCAGAAGGGCACCCCGTAGTTCTCGAACATCTCGTGGTCGTACACCGCCCTGGCGAGCTCCGCCATCATGACCGGGTCCGTGTGGGCCTCCGGCCAGGCGATGCCGCACCGATCCATCAGATCGACGACAATGGCGTTCATCATCCCGCCGGGACAGATGCAGGGCACCTCGGGAATCGCCTTTCCGCCGAGTACCCCAAGAAGCCTCTCCTTCTCGTTCACGTCGTTCCCTCCCTGCCCCAGTGCTCAATGATGCCGCACGGAAAAGACTCCAGGGCTTCGCCCTGGACCCGCCAAAAAGGGACATGTCCCTTTGGAATCCCTATCAGAACCCCCAAAGACTGCAGGAACGGGCTCATGAGGCCGGGATCGGCTCCCCATTCAGGAGCATCTTCGCCACGCGCACCGCCTCCATCGCGCTTCCCGTATAGGCGTCCGCCCCGATCTTGTCGCAGAAGTTCTTGGAGACGGGCCCGCCGCCGATCATGACCTTGATCTTGCCGTAGAGCCCCCGTTCCTTCAGGAGCTCCACCACGCGCTGCATCCCGATCATCGTCGTGGTCATGAGCGTGGACAGGCAGATCAGGCGGGCGTTCACCTCCTGGGCCTTGTCCACGAAGGCCTCGATGGGCACGTCCCGTCCCAGGTCGTACATCGTGAAGCCCGCCGTCTCGAACATGATCTTCACGAGGTTCTTCCCGATGTCGTGGGTGTCGCCCTGCACGACCCCGATCACGGCGGGGATCGGCTCCTCGCCCTCCGCCGTCTCGCTCTGCAGGTGCGGCTTCAGCACGTCCAGCCCGTTGTACATGGCGTCCGAACAGAGCAGCAGGTCCGTGACGAAATACTCCTCCTGCTCGTAGAGCGCGCCCGCGCGGTTCATGCCGTCGACCAGCCCCAGGTTGATCCCGTCCAGGGCGCTGTGTCCCTCGCGGAGGTACTCCTCCGCAACCGTCACGACCTTCTCGTCCTCCATCTCAAAAACGCAGTCCGACAGGCTCTTGAGATACTCTTCCTTGCTCATGGACACGACCATCGCCTCTGTTTCGTTAAGATTTTTCGATTCGGATTTTTCCGTGCTCTCCGGCGCCGGACGCCCCCGTCTCCGGGGCGCTCGGCATCCGGAACTCCAAGAGCGCCATGCCGATGCCGGGGATGTCCAGATCCTCGCCGATCAGCGCCATCTTGGAGCCATCCGCCGGACGCCAGGCCTCGATCGTCCGGCTTCGGTTCACGACGTCGAAGCGCAGCCACTCCCCGCCCACGGGGGCCAGCCCCTTGACCCTGTAGATCCGCCCGAGCGTCCCGGAGGCCAGGCGGTCCAGAAGGCCCTCCAGGTCCTCGCGGCTCCGAAAGCTCAGGTCCTTCAAACCCAGGCTCTCCAGCGAGAGAGCCGCCACCCCCTCGGACGGCGCGGGTATATCCGCCGCCTCCGCGCCGAGGAGGCCGTCCCACCACTCCGAGGGGAGCTCCGCGTAGGGGGGAAGGACGATCCCGGCCTTCGGGTTCATGTCGGCAAGCGCCCTCAGGACCGCGTCGCGCTCCTCGGGCGGCAGCGCCTCCGACTTCGTCACGACCAGGGTCGCCGCACCCGCGATCTGGTCCCGGTAAAACTCCCCGAAGACCTCGATGTAATCCCCGAAGGACTCCGCATCGACGACCGTGACGGGCGGGACCAGGGAGACGCCCGCCCCCACCCCCTTCGAGAGCGAGGAGAGGATGAGGCTCAAAGACCCGACCCCCGTGGGTTCGATGAGGAGGACGTCGGGGTGGAAACGACGCTCGATCTCGTCGACGGCCCGCAGGAAGTCCGTCCTCATGGTGCAGCAGATGCAGCCCTGGGCCAGCTCGACGACCTCGATGGGGACGTCCGCCAGGAGGTCGCCATCGACCCCCACCTCCCCGAACTCGTTCTCGAGGACGACGACGGCCCCCTCGATGCGGCGCGCCAGCTCACGGATAAACGTGGTCTTGCCCGCGCCCAGAAATCCCGACACGACGAGAACCTTCATTTACGCACCCCGCTTTCTTTGACGAAAAACCCTCCCGCTCCGGCGGGACGCACAGCCGAGCCCCAACGACGCCAGGATTCCGGCAATCCGTAAAGGGGTATGCGGGACGAAGCACAACGTCCCCGCAACGAGGGCCGCGGCGCTCAGGCGCACGCCCCACCACCCCTGCAGAGCCGCGGCGAAGGCGACGATGCCGACGCCGATCCCGCCGACACCTCCAGGACGGAGAGACGAAGGAAAAAGTATGTGAGGGAAGCCGTAACGGAAAGGGATAAAAAAAGAAGAGGCCGCGCAGGCAGCCTCTCCTCAAAAAGGGACAATGACGGCGCACCGAGGCGCGCACGTCACAGCTTGATCAGCTTTCGATCAAATTCCGGAGAGTTCGGCCCGAACGGACGATCCCTTCGAGGAAGGAATCCCTTCACGGCATGCATCCCGTGCATCCAAGCACACTCCTCAGGTGAATCCGCAATGCCGCACTCGAGCCTTCCTCCTCTCCAGACGATATCGACAGGGCCATTCGAGGTTGTTTATACCTTACCCTCGGGATAATGTCAATCGCAGTGTGTCGTTGTTCTGTGATCATGTCACCCCATAAGCGGATTCGCCATGACGCGCTCCGTGCCCAAGAAGGGGGGCATACTGCCTCTACCGGGAAAAGTATCACGATTTCAAATTCTCCCGTTTCACCGACGGTCTGAAGGCATGGACATCCGCCGCCAGCCCTGCCGTTCGCCCGGAGTTCCGCGCCCCTATCGGATCAGATTCAGAGCCGCTTTCAAACGCGTGAGGCGAGCCTCGTCCTGCACCATAAACTGTTGTTGGCATATATCGCGATACAGGACCTCCAGATTCTTCTCCGACGGGCGGATACCGATCTCCTCCAGGGAGCAGGGCATGCCCAGACGCCGCATATAGTCTCTCAAAACGGGCAGCCGCGCTTCGTCCTCGTTATAAAACAGCTGAGACAGCAGGCCTACGGCCACGATTTCTCCATGCAGAAAATTTCTGGACTCCAGGTAAAAATGCGTACGCACCGCATTGTACAGGGCATGGGCCACGGATGTCTGCCCCCTGCCCTTCGTGATGCCGCTGATCATCCCCGTCAATGCGATATTCAAGAACACGGTATCCTCCAGCGGCTTGGTACGGCGCCCTTCCTTCAAATCCTGCACGGCCCGGTACCCATACCGCTCCAGCGCTTCATACGTGTATCGCGCAAAGGAGTGCGCACTGTGCATGGCGATGGGGACATCCTGAAGGTTCAATTCGGCCCGGCCGTTGGAGATCTCCAGGTACTTGGCCATGGCATCCAGGATCCCGGACGCCATCAGGCGCGGAGGCTGGGCGGACTGTATTTCCATGTCCACCAGAACCGCATCGACCTCCCTCTCGTGCCAGACGCAATGATCGTAGGCGCCGTTCTCATGATAGAGGACGCTCAGCGGCGCATACGCCGCACAGGTCGCCGCCGAAGCGGGCACCGTGATCACCGGCGCCCCCAGCAGGGCCGCCGCAGCCTTGGCCAGGTCCAGAGCTCGCCCGCCCCCCACGCCAACGATGACGTCGCAGCCCTTTTCCGTGGCCACAGACGCGACCGCGGCGGCTTTTGCCGCGCTGGTGGGGCCGCTGTACCGTTCTTCCACCCAGGGTATCCCCGCCGCGTCCAATCCTGAAGACAGGCGTTCCCGCGTAAGGGCAAGCGCCGTTTCCCCTCCCGTGACGCAGGCCTTCGTCCCCAGGCGTCTCACCTCCGCCCCGATCAAATCCAAAGCATTCGGCATCTGCCAGTAGCGGCCGGCCCCGAACGTGTTCTCCCCCTGCACATCCGCTGTCGTAATCACTGCCACGCCTTTCCCTTTCCGTAAGGGCAAACGGCCCTTCCCGCCCCATCAAGAGGATTTCCTGCGCTGCGCCCCAAAGGCCCCGGACGCCGGCAACCCCCGCCCAATCAGACCGCCAGGAAGCGCTGACTTAAACAAAAAATGCATCTTCTATCAAGATAATATGCAAAATATCCGCTGTTCACCTTGCCCCATTTTATCAGGCCGACTTCAGGTCCTTCGGCATCGGAAGCGCCCGCCGAAAACACGATACCTTTCCCGCTCAGACGCTAGGGATGCCATGTCAGCGTTGAGGTTGCGGATCGGCGGATTTCCCCTCACCCACCCGATCGCCGGTCGCACCAGGCGAGGACACAGGCGAGGAGAGGCGCAACGTCTTGAACGATCACCAGAGTGGTACGGATATCTATCCGCATGGAATTCGGGTTGAAGGAGGAACAGTATCCCCACAGGGACCACAGCGCGCCCGCGGCGCTCGCGGTCAACACGAGGGGCGCCCAGCGTCTTCGATACAGCGCCAGGTACCCGCCCACGATGAGCAAGGCCGGGAATATCCGCATGACCCACCATGACGGAGAGAGCAGCCAGAAACGGAGCTCCACCTGGTGGATCCACAGGAGGATGACGGTGGCTATGCCGATCAGGAGGGACGCACCTGCGGCCGCGCTTGCGGCCAGGGCCGAGCGGCGATCCCTCCTCGGGAGGAGGAACAGGCAGAGCATGACGAGCAAGGCCTTGAGGAACGGCAGAGGTGTCCCTAAGCCCAAGGTACCCTGATACTGTTTCAAATCGGCCCACGTCATCACCCAATAGAAGCAGTCCGCCAACGGATAGAGGAAGGCTATGGCGTAGGCGCTCCACGCAAGGGAGGACTCCCCCGACCCGACGGCTCGGGACCGTTCGTCCAGGCGGCGGCCGCCGTCGTCGAGAAGCCCTCCTTCGGCTCGACAGAACTGCCCGCCGTGCTCG
>NZ_CALIAA010000057.1 GCF_938040765.1 uncultured Fretibacterium sp. | reverse complement strand
CCCCGGCAAGTTCTTTCCTCAAAAGAGGCAAGCTGGGGTACCACCGGGGAGCTTCATGGAATAAATCGGCATTTCCCTAGGAGAAGTTGGGGCCGAAGAGATGGCATGCGATGGAATGCGTGCCCTTCACGCCGATCGCCGGCGGCGTCCGCCGGCAGACGTCCATGCATCGGGGGCAGCGGGGGGAGAACTTGCATCCCTCGGGAAGGTCCGTGGGGTCCGGCATCAATCCCTCTATCGGGGACAGCCTGGCGGTCTCCTCCTTCAGGTTGGGGATGGAGCCGAAAAGACCCTCCGTGTAGGGATGATGCCTTCCCTTCGAAAATATGTCCTCCACCGTCCCCTGTTCGATGAGCTCGCCCGCGTACATCACCGCGACCTTGTCGCATACCTGGGCGATGATCCCCAGGTCGTGGGTTATCATCAGAAGGGCGGTCCCCAGTTTTTCGCGCAGCTCGTTGATCATGGCCAGAACCTGAGCCTGGATCGTGACGTCCAATGCCGTCGTGGGCTCGTCGGCGATCAGCAGGTCGGGCTCGCAGGCCAGCGCCATCGCGATGACGACGCGCTGCTTCATCCCCCCGGAGAACTGATGGGGATAATCGTTCTTGCGCGACGGCGGGATCCCCACGAGCCGGAGCGTTTCCTCGACGCGGCGCTCGATCTCGGCCTTGCTCCTGCGGCTGACGTTGTGGAAGATCAGGGCCTCCGCTATCTGTTCTCCCACCCTCAGGACCGGGTTGAGGCTCGTCATGGGGTCCTGGAATATCATCGCGATGCGCTCCCCGCGGTAGACGTTTCTCATCTCGAGCTCGGGAAGCGTCAGGAGGTCCCGCCCCTCCATGAGGACGGAGCCCCTCGGGACCCGCCCGATGGTCTCGGGCAGGAGGCGCAGGATGGCAAGGGCCGTGGTCGTCTTTCCCGCTCCCGTCTCCCCCACGATTCCGATGGCCTCGCCCTTTTTCAGCGAAAAGGACACGCCGTTGACGGCCCTGACCGTCTCCTCCTCCGTTTGATAGATGACCTCCAGGTCCTTGACCTCGAGCAGATTCTCAGGCGCGGCATTCATTCGAGAGGCCCCCTTCAATCCTTGAGCCTGGGGTCGAGCGCATCGCGCAGGCCGTCGCCGAGCAGATCGAAGGAGAGCGACGTCAGCATGATGCAGATCCCCGGAAAGATCAGGAGGTAGGGCTTCATCCGCAGAAACTCGCGGGCCTCCGAGAGCATGTACCCCCACTCCGGGGTGGGCGGCTGTACCCCCATCCCGATGAAGCTCAGACCCGACGCCTGAAGGATCATGCCGGAGATGCTGCTCGTCGTCTGGATGACGATGGGCCCGATGGCGTTGGGCAGGATGTGCTTCATGATGATGCGCAGATCCCTGGTCCCGCAGGCCCGGGCCGCCTCGACGTAGTCCGACTCGGCGACGGTCAGGACCACGGACCGTATCAGCCGGGTGAAGCCCGGTATGCTCGAGATCGAGATCGCGATCAGCAGGTTCAGCATACTGGCGCCCAGAACCGCGACGATGGACAGCGCCAGCAGGACCCCCGGAATCGCCGTCAGGATGTCCATCACCCGCATGATCAGTTCGTCGGCCCTGCCGCCGTAGAAGGCCGCCGATGCGCCCAGCAGCCCCCCCGCCGCCAGGGATATGGCGGCCGTCACGAATCCGATGGTGAGCGAGATGCGCGCGCCGTATATGACGCGGGTGAAGACGTCCCGGCCGTAGGCGTCCGTCCCGAACCAGTGTTCCGCCGAGGGAGGCTGAAGCCGGATGGAGGCCTTCTGCTGGGTTACCAGGCTCTCCGGCGAGATGAAGCCGGCGAAGATCGCGACGAGGGAGAAAAAGACGAGGACGAAGAGCCCCAGCATCGCGCTCTTGTTCTTCCTGAGCCTTTTCCAGATCTCCTTCACCTTGTTTTTCTTCTTGCCCTTCCGGGACGCGCGTTTGAGGTCGTTCATGTCCGGCGCCCGCTATCTGGTGTATTTTGCCTTGATGCGGGGGTCCACGAAGGCATAGAACAAATCGACCATGAGCATGACGATCCCGAACAGCAGGGCCAGCGTGATCGTCGCCCCCAGGACGGTCGGGGTATCCCTCTGTCGTATGCTGGTCACGATCAGGGTGCCCAGGCCGGGGATGGAGAATATGGTCTCCGTGATGACGGCCCCTCCGAGCAGGCCGCCGAAGGAGGTGGCGGTGGTCGTGACGATGGGCAGCAGGGCGTTGCGCAGGGCGTGCCTGAAGATGACCACCGCCTGCGGGACCCCCTTGGCGCGGGCGGTCCGCACGTAGTCCGCGCGGATCGTCTCCAGCATCGCGGAGCGCGTCATCCGCAGCTGAGACCCCGCGTAGGGGATCCCCAGGGTTATCATCGGAAGGATGAAGTGCTTCCAGGAATTGGCCCCGCTGGCGGGCAGCACCCTCCATTTCGAGGCGAAGAGGTAGATGAGCATCATCCCGAACCAGAAGGAGGGGATGGCCGCAGCCATCATCGCCGACACCCGGGACATGTTGTCTATGGCGGAGTACTGCCTGACGGCGGACAGGATCCCCAGCGGCACGCCGAGGACCGTCGCGGCCAGGATCCCGTTGAACGAGATCATGAAGCTGTTGCGGACCCTCGCCAGGACGTCGTTCATGACGGGCTTGCTGGTGCGGTACGACGTTCCCAGGTCGAAATGGACGACGGCGTTGTAGATGTAGGAGCAGAAACGCACGAAAAAGGGCCTGTTGACGCCCAGTTTTTCGTTCAGCAGCTCGACCGCCTCCCTGGTGGCGTTCTCCCCGAGAATCATGCGTCCGGGGTCGCCGGGGACGAAGCTCATGATCGTGAAGATGATGAAGGTCACCCCCAGCAGGACGGGGATGAGAAGCAGGATGCGTTTCGATACATACGTTATCATCGGGACGAAGCCCCCCTCGGCCTGGGCCGCTTCTGCCCGGACTGCCCGGGAGGGGCCGGTTCGGCCTCTCCCGGGCAGTCCGTCGCAGGTGATTTTAGGAAAAAGATCCGCGTCCGGCGGGGCTCGAACCGGCGTGCCCGTGCGGCTCGTCCTCCGCCGGAACGTTTCGCCCGCCGCGGGCGGGCCCTACTGCTTCCAGCTCATCTCGTAGATGTAGTAACCTCGTCCGCTGTTCATGTGGGGGACCGCATTCAGGTCCTTCGCCCACACCCACGGGATCTGCTTATTGAAGATGGGGATGTCGGGGCATTCGTCGAATACGATATCCACGATCTCTTCGTACAGCTTGAGCCTCGTGTCCTTATCCTTCTCGCCGGCGGCTTTTTCCGCCAGTTCGGTGATCTTGTCGTTGGAGTAGTTCAGCATGTTGATGGGAACGTAGTAATCCTTTACCGCGAAGGCGAAGTCCGTCGTGAAGCCCCCGCCCATGGTGCACAGGACGTAGTTGTGGGCGTCGGCGTCGGCCACGGCGGATTCCGACCCCTGCAGGGCGATGGTGACGCCGATCTCCGCCAGGCTCTGCTGGAAAACCTGGGCGTACTTTTCATGATAGGATCCGCTGATGACCGTCATGATCCCGAGGTCGAGGCCGTTGGGGTATCCGGCCTGCGCGAGCAGCTCCTTCGCCTTCGCGAGGTTATACTCGTAATGGTTGTAGAACTTGTCCTTGGGGACGCCGAAGGTGGACGTGTTGGCCATGAGGTAGGTGGGGGAGGCCAGACCCTCGTACGCGACGGTGATCATGGTGTCGCGGTCCGTGGCGTAGGAGAGCGCCTGGCGGACCAGCTTGTTGTCCAAGGGTGGCACCTTGTTGTTCATGAGGATGAAGGCCGTGTGATAGGTGGGCGACAGCTGGGTGTTGTACTGGCCGCTCTCCTTGAGCGGGGCGAAGGCGGAGACGTTGAAGCAGAACATAAAATCGAGCTCCCCCGCCTCGAAGGCGGTGACCGCCGTCGTCCCCTCTGTGATGACCTTTACCTTGGCGTTTTTGATGGAGGCCGGGCCGCGCCAGTAGTCGTCGAAGCGCGTCATATTGCACTCCGTGTTCATCTCGATGTCCACCAGCCTGTAGGGCCCCGTCCCGCACTCGGTGTCCAGAAGGGAATTCTGGGAGGCATAGGCCTCGCTGACGACCATGAAGTTGCCCATATAGGAGAGGAACGGCGCGAAGGCGTACTTCAGGGTGATGATGACGGTGTAGTCGTCGGCTCCCGCCTCGACCTTGTCGATCATCATGTAGTACGGCTGCAGCGACGCCTCCGACATGGCCCGCTTGAAGCTGTACACCACGTCCTTCGCCTTCATCTCCTCCCCGTTGTGGAACTTGACGCCCTTTCGGAGACGGAACGTGTAGACCGTCGCGTCGTCGTTCGGGGACCAGCTCTCGGCCAGCCTCGGCTCCAGCTCCCCGGAGTCGGAGACGTAGAGCAGGGCCTCGTAGAACTGGTTGATCAGGTTCATGTTGACGTAAGTCGTACAGCCCGTCCCGAACGGGTCCAGGGAGGACCAGACTCCCTCGCAGTAGATGTTAACGTCGTCCCTGACGGCCGCGTGAGCGGGGACGTCCGCGACGCAGGCGACGCACAGGCCCGCGAGGCAGAGCAGGAAGGCTGTCAACCGCCCAATCCGAAATCTCCTCATGATCTTCTGCTCCCTCCACTTTAGTTTTTTATGGCTTTATCATGGCATTGAACAAGAGACAGTGTATTAAATTTTCCGGGAAAGTCAAGGCGCGGTCCGCGGCCCGATTTCAAGGCCTCCCGCCGCCGCCCACGGCGCAGAGATAGATGTCGCGCGAGAGCTCCGCAAGAAGGTCGTCGCCGATGCGCCCCTTTTCGTTGCGGGCATACTCCTCCTCGTCCGCGGCGTTCCCGTTGTAGAAAAGGGCCAGGACGTAGCTCCCCCTCTCCGTGTAGACGATTCCGACGTCGTTGGCCACTCGGTCCAGGGTCCCCGTCTTGTGCGCTATCCTCAGTCCCCTGGGAAGGTGGCGCGGGATGCGCGAGTTCGTCTGGCAGCGGGACATGATGTGCAGCATATCCCTGCTGGCCCTTTCCGATACGAGCCGGTTTTCCGCCAGCAGCGCGAGGAACCTCGCCGTGTCCGCGGGACTCGTCTGATCGTTTTCGTCCGTCCTGCAAAGGTAGAGGTCGCTGTCCCGGAAGCTGCGCTCCGATTCGGAGTCCGCGTCGGCATCCGCCGTCTCCGGCTGATCGCAGTACCGTGCTATCAGCCTTCTGCACCCCCAATCCACCCTGGTCCGGGTCAGTCCGAGGGCGTCCAGCACATTCTTTTTGATGTTTTCGCGCCCCACCAGGTTGAAGAGCTTGTCCGTGGCCGTGTTGTCCGAGATGATCATCATGAGCGTCGCGCAGTCCCTTATGGTGGGATTCAGTCCCTCGCCGAGCTCCTTGAGCACCCCGCTGCCGGGGGACTTTTCCGAGTCCTCCAGAGGGATGCGGTCGCTCAGGGAGAAGTTCCCCGCCTCGGCCTGCCTGAAGAGCTCCGCGAGCAGAAATATCTTGAAGACGCTGGCGGCCGGAAAGGCCGTATCCCCGTTCAGGTAGAATTTCTCTTGGGTCCGAAGGTCCCGGAAGGCGACGCCCAGCATGCCCGTCACCGTTCCGCCGTGTTTTTCCGCGACCCTCTCGACGGCTTGGGAAACCTTTTGAGGGACGTCGTGATGGGACATCGTTTCAGCCTCTTTTCTGTTGTCGGATCGAAGCGAATCGTATCGAGGCGGCCCCTTCGTTCCGGGCCGTCTCCCGGGGGGAGGGCGCTACCGCACGCGGATGTACCCCCATCTGTCCTCCTGCCGCACGGCGGCCAGCCCCTCGTGAAACGGGCGGGCCTCGTCGTACAGCGCGTCCAGGACCATCCGCCCCAGTACGTCGATGTAGCCCCACCGGGAGTCGGTCGCGACGGGGGCCAGCCCCTCGCGGAAGGCGCGCGCGGCGTTGTAGCGATGGGGTATGACGGTTTTTCCCCGCGCGTCGACGTAGCCCCACGCCCGGTAGTTCGAGGCGTTCTTGACGGGGGCCAGTCCGTTCCCGAAGGGCCCCGCCTCGTCGAAAGATGCCTTGACGAGGTCCCTCCCCGAGAGGTCGATGTAGCCGTACAGGCCCCGGGTCTCCACCGCGGCGCGGCCCTCGCTGAAGGGGGCGCCCCCGAGGAACTGGGCGGGGATCTTCAGGCGTCCGCCCGCGTCGATGTAGCCCCAGAGCCCGCCCGTCCGCACAGGCGCCAGCCCCTGGGAGAAGGAGCCCGCCGCCTCGTAGGAGGGGGCGATGACGAACTTGCCCGTCAGGTCGATGTAGCCCCATCGTCCGCCGCTCTGCACGGCGGCCAGCCCCTGGGAGAAGGGCCTGGCGTCCTCGAAGGTCTTTCCCTCCAGGGCGGCCCTGCCGTTCGTGTCGATGAAATGGTCCCCGACGAAGGCCAGTCCCTCCGAGAAGTCCCCCGCCTCCGGGATGCGATGGACGAAGGGGACGACGATGCGGCCGAGGTTGTCGATGTAGCCCCACGCGTCGTTCGACTTGACGGCGGCCAGTCCCTCATGGAAATCCCGTGCGTCGGAGTACCCGTACTCGATGACGATCCGCGCCTCATGCGCCGCCGCGGCGGGCGGGAAGGGCAGGATGCAGAGGAGCAGGGCGGCGAAAAGCGAACGGACGGATATTGAAAAAACGGATGCGGTCGTGGCCATGAGCTTCATTCCTTTCAGCCTCGTTCTTTTCGGAGTCGATCGGGCCGGACAATCACGTTGGGCTCGGTATTCCCGTTATTCTACCAAAGAATCGGACGGGGAGAATCGAATGGAGGAGGCGAGGGGGCCGGTTCCCGACCGGGCCGCAAGAGGGCGGCGCGTCCGACGCGTTGTGCCGCGCACTGTGCTATACTCTGAACATTTTCGAGGAAGCGCTGGTCAAAAGAAAAATGCATATTTTGCCAAGAGTAAACATGCACAACGTCTAAAGGCAATAATCTCCAGCGCTTCCCTGAATTTTTAATATGGGGGTTTTGCCCCCATCCCCCCACGCCGCTATCCCGATAGCGGCGGCCCCGGCAAGTTCTTACCCAATCAACTGGCAAGCTGGGGTTCCACAGGGGGGCTTCATGGATTAAATCGGCGTTTCCTTAAAGGAGCCTGGAGCCATGGATTTTCCCGGAGAGAATACGGAGACCCCGTCCCGCGGCGAGCGGCAGCCCGTCGTCGCGCTGATCGGTCCCACGGCCGTCGGCAAGACGGCCTTGAGCCTCGAGCTGGCCCTCCGCCTGGGGGCAGAGATCATCTCGGTGGACTCCCGCCAGGTGTACCGCTACATGGACGTGGGGACCGACAAGATAGCGGCCTCGGAACGCCGCAGGGTCCCGCACCATGCCGTGGACGTCGCGGACCCCGACGAGGTGTTCACCGTGTCCGATTTCGTCTCCCTGGCCCTCGGCGCCGTGCGTCGCATACGCGCCCGCGGACGGGTCCCGCTGTTCGTCGGGGGTACGCCCTTCTATTACAATGCCTTGTTTCACGCCGCCATGAACGTTTCCCTTCCCCACGACCCGGAGGTGCGGCGCCGCTACGAGGAACGAGCCGCCCTGGAGGGCCCCCCTGCGCTTCACGCCCGCCTCGCCGAGGTCGACGCGGTCACGGCGAATCGGCTGCATCCCAACGACGTCCGCCGCGTCGTGCGCGCGCTGGAGATCTGGGACCTGACCGGGACGCCCCCCTCCCGCCTCTATGCGGAGGGGGAGAAGGCGGACTCCGGGCTGAGCGTGCTGTATGTCGGGCTGAACCGGCCGAGGCCCGAGCTCTTCGAGCGGATCGCCGAGCGGGCTCGGCATCAGTTCGCCTCCGGCTATCCCGAGGAGGTCTCGTGGCTGATCGAGCATGGCTTCGACGAGCGTTTCCCCTCCATGCAGGGCTTCGGGTACCGGGAGCTGGCGGCCTGGTATCGCGGGAGGCTGAGCCTGGACGAGGCGCTCGAGGGGGACATAAGCAGGACCCGTGCATTTTGCCGCCGGCAGATGACGTGGTTCGGCAAATTTGAGCCCGCCTTGTGGTATGATACTTCCGCTCTCTCCGCCTTGGAGTTGGAGAGGCGGGTTCGGGAGGCGGCGTCGCGTCATCTCGAGGGATGGCGCGGCGGCGCTTGAGGGGCCCGCTGCGAGGCGGGGACAGGGATTTGCCGCGAGATGGGGCGCGAGGTCTGGATTGATGTGATTTGAAGGAGATTGTGATGGCCGAGCGCGCCGGTTTTTGTTTCGGCGTGAAGCGTGCCGTAGATGCGATTCTGGAGGCCCTGACGGTCGGGGAGACGGATCGGGCGGTCTGGACGATCGGCATGCCGATCCACAACCCCCAGGAGGTCGCCCGTCTCAGGAGCATGGGGCTGCGGGTGGCGAAGGATGCCTCCGAGGTCCCTCCTGGGGTCCGCGTGCTGATACGAGCCCATGGGGAATCCCGCGCGGTCCTGAACGAGCTGCGGGAGAAGGGTGTCTGCGTCATCGACACGACTTGTCCCTTTGTCCGCAGGGCTCAGGACCTCGCGAACTCCCTTTCGGACGAGGGGTATCATATCGTCCTCCTGGGGGACCGGAACCACCCGGAGATACGCTCGATCATGGGATACGTGGATGGAGGGCTCGATGTCGTGGCCGACGAGGCCGAGGCGGAATGCCTTCCCAAGCGGGGGCGCGTCGCCCTGATCTCCCAGACGACCCAGCAGGAGGAACGCCTGTCCTCGGTGGCCGCGGTCCTGGTGCGTCGGGCGGGGGAGCTGCGGGTCTGCAACACGATTTGCCGCGCGACCGTGGAGCGTCAGGACGCGGTGCGTGCGCTTGTGGGGCGTGTGGATGGGGTGGTCCTGATCGGCGGCCGGGAGAGCGCCAACACGGGGAAGCTGAGGAATATAGCGGAGACGAACGGCTTGGACGTCCTTTGGATAGAGAGCGCCGAGGAGCTCGACAGGGGGTGGTTCGAGGGCAGGCAGAGGATTGGTATAGCCGCGGGGGCCAGCACGCCCGAGTGGCTTATCACAGAAATAAGCAACAAAATTGCGAGAATGTAGGCAGTCAAGGGGGCTATGGTTTATGGATCAGGTTATGGACAAGGATATGGAGCAGGGTCTGCAGGGAGAGGGGCAGGAGGCTGCCGCTCAGGAGACGATGGAGAGCATGATGGAGCAGTACGACATCTCCGGGCTTCGCAAGGGCGACGTCCGGACCGGTACCGTGATCGCGGAGACGGAGAACGGCTGGCTGGTCGATGTCGGTTACAAGTGCGAGGGCTACCTTCCCGGAAAGGAATGGACGCACCGCATTCTGGTGGGAGACGCGGAGAAGCCCACGAAGGGGGACGAGATCGAGGTTCAGGTCATCAACCTTCGCGAGGGCGAGGAGGCGCAGCTCCTGCTCAGCCGCTGGCGGCACGAGTTCGACCGTCGGTGGGCCGAATTTGAAGACAAGCTTGCTCAGAACGAGATCGTCCAGGTTCGGGGGGTCCGCAAGGTCAAGGGCGGCCTGATGGTGGACTGCTGCGGCCTCGAGGGCTTCATGCCCATATCCCACCTCTCCGCCGACGGCAGGGGGGTCAACCTGGGGAACTTCATCGAGCAGGTTTTTGACGCTAAATTGCTTGAAAAGGATCGCAGGAAGCACCGCATCGTCTTCTCGCGGAAGTCCCTCGTCGAGAAGGAGGCCGCGGAGCAGAGGGCCAAGTTCTACGAAGAGGTGCACGAGGGCGACATCATCGAGGGCGAGGTCAGCAGCCTGACCGACTTCGGCGTCTTCGTCAACGTCGGCGCCGTGGACGGCCTGGTGCATATGAGCGAGATCACGTGGAAGCGGAACGTGCGCATCCGCGACAGCTTCAAGAAGGGCGACAAGGTCACCGTCAAGGTCATCGGGATCGACAAGGAGAACGACCGCATCTCCCTGAGCATCAAGCAGGTGGAGGGCAACCCCTGGCTGACCGTCGGCGAGCGCATCCACAAGGACGACGTCATGACCGGGACCGTGACGAACGTCACGGACTTCGGGGCCTTCGTCGAGCTGGAGCCCGGCATTGAGGGGCTCGTCCACATCGGGGACATCAGCTGGGCCCGTATCCGCCATCCCAAGGAGGCCTTCCGCAAGGGGCAGGAGGTCCGGGTCCTGGTCTTGGACGTGGACACCGAGAAGCGCCGCATCAGC
Organism: uncultured Fretibacterium sp.; assembly: GCF_938040765.1. Taxonomy (GTDB): domain Bacteria; phylum Synergistota; class Synergistia; order Synergistales; family Aminobacteriaceae; genus CAJPSE01. Next base: position 1,671 of record NZ_CALIAA010000057.1, on the reverse strand, counting down.
CTGGGCTACAAGCAGCTGAACGATCCCTGGAAGGACATCGATCAGCGCTATGCCAAGGGTTCCGACATCACGGTCAAGGTGGTTCGCCTGGCGGACTTTGGCGCCTTTGTCGAGGTTGAGGAGGGGGTCGAGGGCCTCATCCACATCTCCCAGCTGAGCACCCGGCGCGTGGAGAAGCCTGGGGATGTCCTGCAGGAGAAGCAGGAGGTGCTGGCCCGCGTCATCGAGGTCAGCCCCGAGCAGCGCAGGATGCGCCTCTCCATCAGTGCGCTCGAGGAGCAGGAGCATCCGGCCCGGCACGGCGAGGAGTCCCACAAGAAGGAGGAGGCCCGCGAGAGCCGGAGGCAGCAGCAGAGCGCTCACGACGAGGAGCCTCAGTTCAATCCGTTTGTGGATGCCTTCAGGTCTCAGGACTTCTCGAAGTAAAAGGGGGAAAAACGGCCGCGGGTTTTCCCGAGGGCCATTTCCGTGTTGAACATAAGCGGAGGGGAGCGGCGCCGGCCGCTCCCCTCCGCTTATGGTTGTCCCTGCCTTGAGGCCGTCCCTGCCGCTGCCTTCGGCGGCCTCAGCTGAACGTGCTCCAGGAAAAGCTGTCCATCGCCTTCTCGTCGCACTCCCTCTGGTAGAGGATGCGGGGCATCCCCACCGTGACCAGGCCGGAGTGGGGATCGACGAAGTAGTCCCGGGCGTCGGACCCGGGATCCTCCCCGATGACCGTGCCGTCGGCGATGTAGTTGTGCGCGTCGATGATCGCGCGCCTGATGCGGCAGTTCCGCCCGATGACCACGCCCTGGCCGACGATGCTCTCCTCGATGACGCTCCCCGGTTGGATGACGCAGTTGCGGGACAGCACGGAGCTGGAGACGGTCGCCCCCAGGATGCGGCTCCCCTCGGCGGCCAGCACCCGGTTGACCATGCAGTCGTGCCCGTCGGAGGGATAGGAGTAGGAGGGCGGGTCGGCGAAGGAGACGGTGCGGATGGGCCAGAGGGGGTTGTAGAGCGTCATCTCGGACTCCGGGCTCAGGAGCTCCATGTGGGCCTGCCAGTAGGCCTTGAGGGTCCCGACGTCGCGCCAGTAGGGCCTGTCCGTCCGCCACTGGTACATCCGCTCGGCCTCCACGGCCGAGTGGGGCAGGACGTTGGTGGAGAAGTCGTAGGCATAGACACGCGCCTTCCGGGCGACGAGGTTGGGGATGATGTCCCGCCCGAAATCGTGGCTCGTCGGCTGCTGGGAGTCGTCGATGAGCGCCTCCTCCAGGACGCTGCGCTCGAAGATGTAGTTCCCCATCGAGACGTAGCTGAATCCGGGCTTGTCCGGTATCTCGGGCGGGACGGCCGGCTTCTCCATGAACTCGACGATGCGCCCCGCCGCGTCGGTTTTGATGCAGCCGAACTGTCCGGCCTCGGAGACGGGGACGACGTTCGCCGCAAGGGTCACGTCGGCCTCCCGCTCGGTGTGCCACCGAAGCATCTGCTCCACATCCATCTTGTAGATGTGGTCGGCCGCGAAGATGCAGACCCGGTCTGCCCTGAACAGGGAGACGAGATGCATGTTCTGGAACACGGCGTCGGCCGTGCCCTGGAACCAGTGCTCGCCGCGCCACATCTGCGCCGGGACCAGCGTGACGAAGAAATCCCGTCCGCGAAGGGCTCCGCCGAACTGCCAGCCCC
>NZ_CALIAA010000056.1 GCF_938040765.1 uncultured Fretibacterium sp. | reverse complement strand
CTTGAGTGGGGGGGTGGGGCGAAGCCCCAGGATTTTGATAAGTGCGGTTTGGGGCGAAGCCCCGAGCTGCTGATTTTTTGTTTTTTGACTGTGGGGGTATTGCATGCCGTTGACACTCGTCCCGACCCCGATCGGCAACCTGGAGGACATCACCCTGCGCGCGCTCCGGGTCCTGCGGAACGCCGACCTCATCGCCTGCGAGGACACCCGGACCTCGTCCGTACTGCTGCGGCGCTATCACATCGCGGCGCCGCTCGTCCCCTTTCATCTTCACAACGAGAAGGAATGCCTGCCGCGGCTGATGGAGGCCCTGCGTGCGGGGAAGAGCGTCGCGGTCGTCAGCGACGCCGGAACCCCGGGGGTCTCCGACCCCGGCTGGATTCTGCTGCGCTCCGCGCTCGACGAGGGGATCGAGGCGGACGTCCTGCCCGGCCCCTCGGCCCTGCTGCCGGCCCTGCTGCTCTCGGGGCTGACGCCGCACCCCTTCCTTTTCCTCGGCTTCCCCCCGGAGAAGCCGGGCGCCCGCGGGGAGCTCTTTCAATCCCTGAGCGGCGTCCCCTGGACGCTCTGTTTCTACATATCCCCGCACAAGGCGGAACGTCAGATTGCGGAGATGGCGGAGGCCTGGGGCGACCGCAGGGCCGCCCTCGTCCGGGAGATCAGCAAGGTCTATCAGGAGTCGATCCGATCCCCCCTTTCGGGCCTGCTCTCCCGGCTCGAACAGGGGCTCAGGGGGGAGATGGTCCTGGTCGTAGAGGGGCACGTCCCGGGGGACGAGGGCGAGGATGCCTGGAAGGCCGAGGCGGACGCGCTGCACGCCGAGGGGGCCACAGTGCGCTCCGCCGTCGAGACCATCGTGGCCCGTCATCCCGTGGCGAAGAACGCCGTGAAGGCGTACCTCTTGAGTTTGAGGAGCCTGAACGGGGACGGGAGCGCATAGGGACCGTTCGGAAAAATTCTTTCCGCACGCGGGGGAGACGCCCGCGTCCTCATGCCCGATAATAAGGGCACGCTTCGCTTTCCGGGGCGAACGGTTCCGCCTTCCGGCGGAAAACGCCCGGAGGAAAATCCCCGTTCAGGACGTCACGCTCAGGATGTTATAAGGAGGCCGGCGATGCTTCTCTACATTCATGGTTATCAGGGTTCCCCGGGGGACAAGTTCGATCGGGTCGTCAGGGTGTTCGGAGGTCTGTACGAGGATATTCGGGCCCCGCAGCTGCGCAACGTGAACGTCGCCTCCGACCTGGCGCAGCTCCGGGAGTCGGTGCCGGAGGAGGACGGGAGGGGCCGTCCCCATCTGTTCGTCGGGAACAGCCTGGGGGGCTTCTACGCCTGGCATCTCTGCCGTCAGAGGACGGACGCCATGTGCCTCCTGATCAATCCCGCCCTTGCCCCGTTCATCCTGCTGAACCGGGAGGAGGGGGCCGCTCCGGACTTTCTGCGGGATCTCCTCCGCTGTTTCTCCGAGAGCTATCTGAACGGCCGTTTTCCACGGACGTGGGCGGCCTATTGCCTGGACGACGAGGTGATTGGACATGGAGAGACCACGGTCCCCATCCTGAGGCCTGTCGGGGGACGGAGTGAGACGGGTGCGGTTCTGATCCCCGTCGAGCGGGGCGGGCACGGCTTCACGGACACGAAGGCCCTGGAGGCGGTATTCGACCAGGTCCGGCAGGATATCGAAGATTCCTTCGGTCCCGGGAAATCGTAAGTAACTCCAATTCTGAATCGTTCGTAGGCAGTCAAGGTGGATCTTCTGTTTACGTCGACAACGCGGTAACTGTACCGCGTGTCGACGTAAGCGACCGACACGCCATTCAAGACCTGCCGGTCTTGAAGAGGCAGTCGTCTGCTTAAACGCAGCATACGAAGATTCAGAATTGAAATAAGGGGGGCTTGCAGATGATTGGAGCTATCGTTGGAGATATCGTGGGGTCGGTCTACGAGTGGGACAACATCAAGACGAAGGAATTTCCGTTTTTCAGGCCGGATTGTTTCTTCACGGACGATACGGTCATGACCTGTGCCGTGTACCAGGCGATACGGGAGTTCAAGGACGGTTCCGCGGCCGACCTCGACCGCGCCCTGACGGAGACGATGCAGCTTTTCGGCCGGCGCTATCCGGGCCGGGGGTATGGCGGACATTTCAAGATGTGGCTCTCGTCCGGGGCCCCGCGTCCCTACAACAGCTTCGGCAACGGGGCGGCCATGAGGGTATCCGCGGCCGGCTTCCTGGCGGAGAGCCTCGAGGAGGCCCGGGCGTTGGCCAGGTCCTCCGCCGGGGTGACGCACAATCATCCCGAGGGGATCAAGGGGGCGGTGGCGACGGCCGAGGGTATTTTTCTGGCGCGCGGCGGGGCCTCCCTTGCCGAGATCCGTTCCGCGCTCTCGGCCTATTACGACCTGGACTTCACGCTCGACGCCATCAGGCCCGACTATGAGTTCGACGTGACCTGCCAGGGGACCGTGCCTCAGGCCGTCGTCGCCTTCCTGGAGTCCGAGGGGTTCGAGGACGCCATCCGCAACGCCATCTCGATCGGCGGCGACAGCGACACCCTCGCCGCGATAACGGGCAGTCTGGCCGAGGGATTCTATGGCGTGCCCGACCCCATTCGCCGGCATGCTCTGAGCATCCTGGACGACGGGCTCAGGTCCCTCGCCCTCACGTTTCCGGAGCCCCGGAAGCCCCGCCCCTGACAGCAGGGACGGGGCATTTCCCTGTCGAATCGTTTATGAGCCCTTTTTACACCTCCTCTCATCCCCTGCCGTTGCCTTTGGCGTGACAATCCGGCAACTGTAAATCCAAGTTCCCTTATCCTGTCCTCTTTCCCGCCCCTCCTACTGCCTGACGGGGGGCAGGACAACGTGCTCGATCCTCCCCCGCCCCTCCGTCATGAAGCCGTCGCGGCCTGCGGATTCGGGGCGGAGATTGAGCGGATCGCGAATGGGGAGTAGAATAAAAAATTGTTGAAACGCTCGATGCAGGTTGTGGGTTTGTATCGGATCGCCGGTGGCGGATCGATGGAACAGAGGAGGAATGAGGATGTCGACGATAGGGGCGTACGATGCGGAGCGCTTCGGTAAGGTGAACCGAACTCCGGTCCGTACGACGATAGAGACCCTGTTTTACGGAAACAACGTGAAACGGGTGCGCGACCTGCGGGAGGCCTATGCCCTCGCAAAGGACAGCCCGGGGACGGTGGAGCTGACGGGCATGCCCGTCTTTCGGCCGGAGGATCTGGAGCTGCCCGCGGACGCCAACGTGCTGCTCTTCAACGACGGTGCGGTGTTCGGCAGGACGGCCGCGGCGCGGCGCATCGTGGGGTATCCCGACGTCGACGTCGCCGCGATGGCGGGCGTGGTGCGCGAGGCGGTCTACGGGATGCGCTACCGCAGAGTCTACACGGCGGACGCCTACGTAGGGCTGGAGGAGGACTTCATGGTGAAGGCCCACCTGGCCCTGCCCCAGGGTTTCGAGAACAATCTCTACAGCTGGATGTTCAACTTCCAGCACGACAACGTCCGGTATCGGGAGATGTACGCCCGGTCGCGCCGGGTCTCCGACGTCGACGGGGACATCTTCATCTTCGCGGACCCCGATTGGACGCATCCCGACTACCCGCTGGGCTTGGCGTTCTTCTCGCCGGAGGAGAACTGCGCCGCCGTGCTGGGGCTGCGCTACTTCGGCGAGCTCAAGAAGGGGACCCTGACCCTGGCATGGGGGATAGCCTCCCGCAACGGCTACGCCTCCTGCCATGGCGGGCTCAAGCGCTATTCCATGAAGGGGGGCAAAAAATTCGTCCTGGCGGCCTTCGGCCTGTCGGGCTCGGGCAAGTCCACCATCACGCACGCGGCGCACGGCGGCAAATACGACATCACGGTGCTGCATGACGACGCCTTCGTCGTCAACGTCCGCGACAAGTACGCCATAGCGCTCGAACCCTCGTACTTCGACAAGGTCCAGGACTATCCCATCGGCTGCGAGGCCAACAAGTACCTGGTGACGATGCAGAACTGCGGGGTCACGGTCACGGCGGACGGCCGGACGATCGCCGTCACCGAGGACGTGCGAAACGGCAACGGGCGGGCCATGAAGTCGCGCCTGTGGTCGCCCAACCGCATCGACCGCATCGACGAGCCGCTGAACGCCATCTTCTGGCTGATGCGCGACCCCACCATTCCGCCGGTCCTGAAGCTGGAGGGGCCGTCCCTGGCCTCCGTGATGGGGGCGACCCTCGCCACGAAGCGGACGACCGCGGAACGCCTCGCCCCCGGCGTGGACCCCAACGCGCTGGTCTGCGAGCCCTACGCCAATCCCTTCCGCACCTATCCTCTGGGCATGGACTACGAACGGTTCAAGCGTCTGATCGAGGACGGCGTGTCCTGCTACGTCCTCAACACGGGGGATTTCATGGGGACGAAGGTGAAGCCCGCCCACACGCTGTCGATCCTCGAGGCCATCGTGGAGGACAGGGCGAACTGGGTTCCCTTCGGCAACTTCTCGGGGATGAGAACGCTGGAGCTTCCCGACTTCAAGATCGATACGCAGGACGAGTCCTATCGCGGCCAGCTCCGAGCGCGCTTCCAGGACCGGCTGAACTTCGTCGTCTCCCGCGAGACGGAGCGCGGGGGCATGGACAGGCTGCCGGATGACGCCCGGGAGGCTCTGGAACGGGCCGTGGCCGAGATGAGCTGAAGCACGATACCCGAAATCCGATAACCGAAGTATGATACCCGGAATTTTCTGAGTTGTATTATAATGAGGTCATTCGAGCCGACGGTTTCCCCTGGCTGTCGGCATTTTTTCCTGTAGGCCGGGGAACGGTGCCGGGGGTGAGCTTTGGGGAAGACGGGGGAGAGCCGCTTATTCCAGTTCCATTGACAGTTCCATTTCGAGGGGAGTTTTAAAATGAGATTGCCGACGTTCAAGGGGGGAATTCATCCGCCCGACGGGAAATCCCTGACGGCGGAGAAGGCCGTTGAAGTTCTGTCCCCCAAGGGGGATTTGGTCTATCCGCTGTCCCAGCATCTGGGGGCGCCCTGCGCCCCTCTCGTCCAGCGGGGGGACCGTGTTCTGTTGGGGCAGAAGATTGCGGACACCGATGCCTTCGTCTCCGCACCGATTCTGGCGAGCGTCTCCGGAACGGTGAAGGAGATCGGGTTCCGGATGACGATTCCGGGCAGCTTCGAGACGTGCATCGTCGTCGAGAACGACGGGCAGTACGAACACGCTCCGACGCTGCTGGAGGATCTGGGGCGAAAGCCCGAGCGCGGGGACTACCTCAAGCTCATCCGGGCTGCCGGTATCGTCGGGATGGGAGGAGCCTGTTTCCCAACTCACGTCAAGCTGTCGCCCCCGGAGGGGCGCGTCATCCGATGGGTGATCGTGAACGGCGCGGAGTGCGAGCCCTTCCTTAACTGCGACAACCGCCTGATGCTGGAGCGTCCCGAGCCCATCATCGAGGGGCTCGAGCTCTGTCTGGAGCTCTTCCCCGACGCGAAGGGCATCATCGCCGTCGAGGAGAACAAGCCCAGGAGTATTGAACGGCTTGAGGGCGAGCTGTCCGAACACGACGGCTCGCGCATTCGCGTGATGCCCCACGCGGTCAAGTACCCGCAGGGCGCGGAGAAGATGCTGATCTGGTCCGTCACGGGCCAGGAGATCCCTCCCGGGGCCCTGCCCGCGGACGTGGGCTGCATCATCCTGAACGTCCGGACGCTCTATCACATCTGGCTTGCCCTCACACAGGGGATCCCCGTTATGGACCGTATCGTCTCGGTCACCGGCGACGTGATCTCCAACCCCAAGAACCTGCAGGTCCCGCTGGGGACCCCGGTTCGGGAGCTCGTCGAGGCCGCGGGCGGCTTTACGGAGGATCCGGTGAAGGTCCTGGCCGGAGGCCCCATGATGGGCATTTCCATGCGCTCCCTGGACGTTCCCGTGGTCAAGGGGACGTCCGGCATCCTGGCGCTCTCGTCCCGTTCGGCCGTGCTGCCTGTCGAGTCCAACTGTCTGCGCTGCGGGCGCTGCGTTACGGCCTGTCCGATGCACCTCGTCCCTTCGGATCTGGACCGTGCGGTGCGCCGCAGGGACTACACCGGGTTCGAGCGTGCCGGCGGCCTGAACTGCATCGAGTGCGGCTGCTGCACCTACGACTGTCCCGCCTCGCGGTGCCTCACTCAGACCTGCCGCGACGGCAAGGCGGCCGTGATGGCCGAACGCAGAAAGCAAGCACAAAAGGGGGCGCAGAAGAAATGACCGAACGTTTTGCAGTGGGCAGCTCTCCCCATATCCATGCTCCCCTCGATACGCGAAAGATCATGGCGTGGGTCCTCGTCTCGCTCCTGCCGGCCGGGGCCGCGGGGGTCTGGTTCCTGGGGGCCTCCTCGCTTGCGGTGATCGCCACCTGCGTGATCGTCTGCGTGGGGTCGGAGTTCCTCTGGCAGCGGCTTGCGGGGCAGCGCGTGACGGTCTCCGACCTCTCGGCGGCGGTGACGGGTCTGCTCCTGGCCTACAACCTGCCGCCCACCATCCCGCTGTGGATGGCCGCCTGCGGCTCCGTCTTCGCCATCGTGCTGGTCAAGCAGTTCTTTGGCGGGCTGGGCGGCAACATCGTCAATCCGGCCCTCGCGGCCCGTGCCATGATGCTGATCTCCTGGCCCGTGGCCATGACGACCTGGACCGTACAGGGCGTCAGCGGCGCGACGCCCCTGGCCTTCCTGAAGGGAATGAGTTCCGCGGCCGCCGTGTCTCAGGCCATGAGCGCGGCAACGGAGACCGCGTCCTCGACCTCTCCGGCTCTACACTCCCTCTGGAACCTCTTCATCGGCAACGTGGGCGGCTGCATCGGGGAGACCTCGGCCGCCGCGCTCCTGCTGGGAGGGGCCGTCCTGATCTGGAGGGGAATCATCTCCTGGCGGATCCCCGTCGTCTACATCGCCACGGTAGCGGTGCTGTCGCTGGCGTTCGGGCGCGCCGGGGGACCTCTCTACGAGGTTTTGGTCGGCGGCCTGATGCTGGGGGCCTTCTTCATGGCCACGGACTACACCACGTCGCCCATGACGGCGAGGGGGCAGTTCGTCTTCGCCGCCGGGTGCGGCCTGCTGACGGCTCTCATCCGGACCTTCGGCGGCTACCCCGAGGGGGTCTCCTATTCCATTTTGATCATGAACCTGACCGTTCCCCTGATCGACAGGCTGACGGTCCCCAGAATTTTGGGGGAGGCGAGAAGATGACGGACGCTGCCGAGATGATGCCGACACCGGAAAAATCCCCGTTCGGAAACCTGCTGGGCAAGTCGCTGTACCTGGGGGGCACCCTGTTCCTCGTTACCGCCGTGACGGGGCTTATCCTGGGGCTCGTTCAATGGGCGACGGCCGACGCGATCCGCGCGGCACAGGAGAAGGAGAAGGCTCTGGCCCTCATGGCCGTGATGCCCGATGCCGAGAGTTTCAAGCCCATGGACCCGGCCCCCGGGGCCGGCTCCGTGCTGGGTGTCGAGGAGGGGCTGAAGGGGAGCGAGACGGTGGGGCATTGCATCACCGTGACCTCCAAGGGATACGGAGGTCCCATCGAGATCGTCGTGGGGGTGACGAAGGGCGGGGCCGTCCGGGCCATCCGGATCCTCAAGCAGTCGGAGACGCCGGGTCTGGGGGCCAAGGCGCCGGAACCGTTTTTCTCCGGCCAGTTCGAGAACAGGGAGCGGCTGCCCCTGAACGTGGTCAAGCAGACGCCTTCCGCGCCCAATGAAATTCAGGCGATCTCCGGCGCCACCATCACATCCTCCGCGGTGACCGCCGGGGTAAACGCCGCGGTGGACTACTGGAAGCGGAATATCGAGGGGGGCCTGAAATGACAAATCCGCTGAAAATCGTGACCAACGGGATCCTGAACGAGAACCCGACCTTCGTCCAGTGTATCGGGCTGTGTCCGACGCTCGCCGTGTCCACCAGCGTCATGAACGGCATGGGCATGGGGGTCGCCGCGATGTTCGTCCTGATCGCCTCCAACGCTGCCATCTCCCTTCTGCGCAGGGGGGTTCCCGAGGAGATACGCATCCCGATCTTCATCGTCGTCATCGCGGGGTTCGTCACCGTCATCCAGTTCCTGATGGCGGGCTTTGCCCCCGAACTCAACAGGGCGCTGGGCATTTTTATCCCGTTGATCGTCGTCAACTGCATCATTCTGGCGCGCGCCGAGGCGTTCGCGTTCAAGAACGGCGTCCTGGCCTCCGCGTTGGACGGGCTGGGCATGGGGCTGGGCTTCACCGCCGCCCTGACCTTCCTGGGCTCGATCCGGGAGTTTCTGGGGAACGGATCCCTCTTCAACGTGCCCGTCGCCCCCGCGGGCTTCCAGCCCGCCCTCCTGATCGTGCTCGCCCCCGGCGGCTTCATCGTGCTGGGGGTCTGCATGGCGGGATTCCGCGCCCTCCAGGCCTGGTGGGCCGAACGCCGTGGCCGACCCCGGCCGGAGGCTCCGCTCGGCTGTTCCGGCTGCGCCATGAGCGCGGTCTGCGGCGCCGGTGAGCCCGAGGCCGCCGCAGAGGAAGGGGGCAAGGCCTGATGGATCTGCTGCTGCTCTTCGTCAGCTCCATATTCATCCACAACATCCTGTTGTCGCGCTTCCTGGGGTGCTGTCCCTTCATGGGCGTCTCCACCAAGCTGGAGACGGCCAGGGGCATGGGGTTGGCCGTGGTGTTCGTCATCATGCTCTCGTCCCTGATGACGTGGCTGGTCTATCACTACGTGCTCGTGCCCCTGCACCTGGAGTATCTCTATACGCTGTCGTTCATCCTCGTGATCGCGGCCCTGGTGCAGTTCGTCGAGCTGGCGCTGAAGAAGCTGAACCCGGGGCTCTACAAGTCGCTGGGGATATTCCTGCCCCTGATCACGACCAACTGCGCGGTCCTGGGCGTCGCCGTCATCAACATGAACGAGAACTACACCCTGGCCCAGTCGCTCGTCAACGCGCTCGGCTCCTCTCTCGGCTTCCTGCTCGCCATCACCCTGATGGCGGGGATACGGGAACGCCTGGACCAGAACGACGCCATTCCCAAGTGTTTGAGGGGCCTGCCCCTTGCGCTCGTCACCGCCGGGCTGATGTCCATCGCCTTCATGGGCTTCAGCGGCATGGTCAAGTAGCCGGGAGGGGGGACGAATATGGACTTCATGTACGTTTTGTTCTATCCCACGGCGCTGATGGGGGCTTTGGGGCTGGTCTTCGGCGTGCTGCTGGCCATGGCTTCCGTGGCCTTCTTCGTCAAGCCGGACATTCGGGTCCAGCTGATCCGTGAGGCCCTGCCCGGCGCCAACTGCGGAGGATGCGGCTACCCCGGGTGCGACGGCTATGCGGAGGGCGTCGTGGCCGACGGGGCGAAGACGAACCTCTGTTCCGTCGGCGGCTCCGAGGTCGCGGCGCGCATAGCGGAGATCATGGGGGTACAGGCCGAGGAGACCGTTCCCATGCGCGCTTTCCTGAAGTGCAAGGGGACCCCGGAGCGTTCTCCGCGCACGGTCCTCTACAGCGGCATCCAGGACTGCCGTTCGGCGGCCATCCTGCCCGGCGGGTCCCCCAACGCCTGCCCCTTCGGCTGCATGGGGTTCGGCACCTGCGTCAAGGTCTGCGCCTTCGGGGCTCTCTCCATCGTGGATGGGCTGGCCACGGTGGACGCGTCGAAGTGCACGGGCTGCGGCGCCTGTGTCGCCGTCTGCCCGAAGTCCGTACTGACGCTGATCCCCAAGAGGGAAAACGTCGCCGTGGCCTGCAACTCCCACTGGAAGGGGCCGATGGTCAAGAAGGTGTGCAGCATCGGCTGCATCGGCTGCGGACTCTGCGCCAAGGTCTGCCCGGCGACCGCCATCACGATGGACCGCGACCTCGCGGTCATCGATCCGGAGAAGTGCGTGAACTGCGGCACGTGCGTCGCCAAGTGCCCGTCGAAGTGCATCGACTCCATGCCCGCCTGCTGAAGCCGCCGAGGAGCCGGGCACATCCAAGCCCCGGCCATGTGATGAAGTGAGAGAAGCATAAACGCAGACAGGGGTAAGCGCCCCTGTCTGCGTTTTTTACCCGGAGAATGGCGAGCCCGGGAAAGGCCCTACCGTTCCCGCAGCGCTTCGCTCACGTAGATGCGGAAGGGATCCAGACAATACTCGGTCACCCGCTTGCGCCGCGTTTTGCTCTCCGCCGTCGCCGCCATGCCCGTAATGAGCGATGTCCTTCTGGCCTCGACGACGAGGCCGTCCCGGTCCGTCGACAGGAGAACCCTATCGAGCAGTCCGCGCTGCCGTTCCCGTAAAGCCTGTTGAATCCTACTCATCCGTAATTTTCTGTTGCGGCTGAGAAGTTTTCGACTATTCGACCAGGAACGTCGCCCAATAAAAGACGAAGACAAAGCTAAGCCCAAACAGGGCACGGGTAAGAAAAAGGAAGTAATCTCCCAGTGCGGATTCCGTCATAAGGGAGTTGTTGAGGGTGACGAACCGGAACATGCTGAAGCACAGCGTACAGACGGCAGGGATGGCGAGCTTGTAAGTCAGGATGGCGACATGAGTATTTTTCTGACGAAGCTGCAGGGTTCGTTCGTCGAAACGCAGAAACAGAAAGGCCGCCCAGGCAAATGCCCAAAAGACACATGTCACGCCGAACAAATAAAGCCGGGATTCGTTGAACAGCCCGGAAATGTTGAACGCACCCGCCGTAATGACGCTCGCAACGAGGGTGGAGACAACGGCAACGACGATCCGCCGACGGGAGAGGTACCCCAAAACGCCGTTTTCGCGGCGGGAGCCCGGCGCATTCCACGCCTTGTCGTCGTCCGGGTCCAGGCGATTCTGCGGCTGAACGCGCGGTCGATTGATGTTCAAGGTTATCGTCTCCTCTCGTTTTCCGAAAATCCCCCCGTCGAACGGAGACGGGAAGGGGCGGCTCAGAAAAAATGAACGGTCAGCGACGGATCGGTCGTCCTCAGCCGACCCTCCAGGTTTCGGGTCGCCAGGATTTCGACGCCCTCGTCCTCCTCGAGGATGAGGATGGCCCCAAGCTCCGGCCTGTCCTCCAGAAACTTGAAAGCCCGGTCCGCCCCCATCACCATGAAGGCCGTCGCCAGCGCGTCGGCCAGAGTTCCGTCCGGCGTGACGAGGGTGGCGGAGAGCATGGCGTTGCGGACGGGATAGCCCGTCGAGGGATCGAAGAAGTGGGAGTAGCGGACCCCGTCGATGATCTTAAAGCGTTCGTAGGTGCCGGACGTGACGACGGCGGCATCCGTGACGGACAGGACCGCGATGGGAGCCCCCCTGGTGTCCTTGGGGTTGCGGATGCCGATGTTCCAGGGGGCCCCACCGGGCTGGGACCCCACGGCATAGACGTTGCCCCCCAGATCGATCAGGGCGGACCTCACCCCCCGCGCTCGGAAGAGGTTGGCCAGCCGCAGGGATGCGTACCCCTTGGCGATGCCCCCCAGATCCAGCATGCAGCCCTTCCGCCGCAGACGGACCCTGTCGGGGCTCAGCATCTCCAGGTTCTCGACTTGGGTCAGAGGAAGCAGTTCATCCACGCTCGCCGGATCGGGGAGTCGGAACCGCATGCGGGCATCGGCGTCCGCGCTCTCCGCGTCGGAGGGCATCTGCCGGTTGATCTTCCAGAGTTTCGTCAAAGGGCCCACCAGAGGGTTGAACACCCCGTCCGTCAGGGCACAGATACTCCGGGCATCCTCGATGACGGCAAACACGTCGGGGGACACAGCCTCGGGTTCGGCGCCCGCGGCATCGTTGATGCGCGCGATCGCGGAATCCTTCTGAAAGAGGGAAAGCTGGTCGTTCAGGGAGTCCAGAAGAAGAAAGGACTCGTCCAGCACCTTCTCGGGCTCCTTCCCCTCCCCCGTCACGGAGATGCGGATCATGGTGTTCATGGAGGTTCCATCCTTCGACAGCGTATGGACCTCCCTCGGGAACAGCCGTCCCCTGGCAAGGGCCGCCGCAAGAATCAACAGAACGCCCACGGCAACGCTCAGGCGCATTTTATTCATGGTTTCATTCCCATCTTTCCTTCCGCGCGCTCCCGCCCCGTCATCTCAATGGAGGCAGGCCGCTGTGCCGCTTCAAGGCCCCGAGCGCACCCGGTCGGCGAGTGAAAAAGTGCCTACCGGACGATCCTCACGCGCGCGGAGATATCCTCTCCTCCCTTTGGCTCGGGGTGAGTGACGATGCCTCCAAAGGGCATCTCAGCCAATAAAACCCAGGAATCCGGAAGGCCGAACAATTCTTTTACGGCGGAATCGATGACGGGATTATAGTGCTGTATGTTGGCCCCGACGTTCCGCTCGCGGAGCGCCGTCCACAGGGACAGCTGCAGCATGGCGTTCGCATGATTCGCCCAGACGGGGAAGTTCTCGGCGTAACGCGGAAACTGTTCCTGCATGCCTCGGACCACGTCATTGTCGTAGAAATACAAAAGAGTCCCCGCGGCGGCCTTAAATCCGTCGACCTTCTTCCTTTCGACCGCGCCGCCAAAGGCATCGTAGACCGCATCCCACAATGCGTCCTGCATCCTGCCGAGGGCGACGGCGACCCGGGCGCTTTTCATGTTGAACGCGTCCGGAACCAGCTCGGTCACCTGACGGACCAGGGCCTCGACCTCTGCCTCCGGAACGGGAAGGTTCTTATCGAGAGCGTAAATGCTTCGGCGGTCCGCCAGCGCTTGAATCATGCCCATGAGTTTTCCCCTCCAAGCAATATTTTCCTTTTCATTTCTGCGCCCACCATGACGGCAGGCGGCTCGCTTATCATACCACCTTGCCGCTTCGGGCGAGAGGAATCGTTTGTCGCTCCATCAGAAATTACCCTGTCCAGACCCCGGCGTCGAGCAGCTGCCGCGCCGCCGTTCCGGGCCAGTCCCTGTTGCTCAGGGGCGAGGCCGGGCTGGGATGCAGGATCCTCACGATCTCGACATCCGCACCCGAAAGGTCCTCCCGGGCCCGTGTCTCGGCGAAGGCCCCGATGCCCACCAGAAAACGGGGCCGGAGCGCCGCCACGACCGCACGCAGGTGGACGTCGCACGCGGCGTAGAGCGCACGGCGCTCGCCGGCCGGCAGTTTGTCGGGGGTGAGGTTTCGCCCTCCCTCCGTGCCGTTCCGGCGCGGGGACGCGGCGATGAAGAGCAGCGGACAGTAGTTGACGACGAGGTGGTCGGCGAAGAAGGCCTCCGGCGTCCCGAAACGCTCCTGGAAAAGGCCCCACAGCCTTTGGCCGCTGACCTCGGACCGTCTGCAGGCCAGCCCCTCCACCGGGTACTGCGGGTGCTCGTCCGGGGGGCGTCCCGTGGGGACGGCGATGCGCATCCAGTCCCGCACGGCCGTGACCTCGCCGAAGGGAACGCCCGTCTGGGCCATGCCCCACGGGCCGGGGTTCATCCCCAGGAAGAGCGTGCGCTTCGGGGCCGAACCGTAACGCTCCACATAGGCCCTGAAGGCGTTCCAGGCGTAATCCAGGGGATTGTAGACGCACGCGACCGGAGCGGAGAAGCGCAGGGCGTCCATCGCCTTTCTCAGCTGTTCCGCGGCGTCCAGCTGGGCTCGGACGGCGGCGTCCATGGTTCGATCGGGCGGCAAAACGATCACTCCTCGCGGGGACATTCCATTTTAAGAACGGGGCCTTCGCCCCGTTCATTCATACCCTCCATTTTACAGCAGCTCTCCCTTGCCCGCCGGGCGGGCGGTTTCCTCCGTGAGGCGTCCTGCAACCGGAACTTGGGGGCGCGTAGAACAGGGCCGGGTTCAGTGAAAGCCGAAGATGCGGCGGTGCTGGGCCTGTGCCTCCGGAGCGAAGTCCTCGGCCAGGAGGGCTTTCAGTTCCGCATCCGTCGTCTTGTCGGCCGGGAGGTGCACCAGACGCGACGCCTGGCGCATCATGGCCCGCTCCACAAGGTTCCGCACGAACCGGCCGTTGCCGAAATCGGGCGTACTCAAAGCGGCCTCCAGCAGGCTGCGGGCCTGTTCCTCGGCTTTCGCGCCGAGTGATCGGCACTTCTTTCTGACGACAAGCCGAAGGATCTCCATCAGCTCGTCCGCCGTGTAGTCGGGGAAATCGACGTGAAACGCCACGCGGCTCCTCAGGCCGGGGTTGCGCTCCACGAACTCCCGCATCCGGTCGGGATATCCGGCGAAGACCACCACCGTCTCGTCCCGTGCGTTCTCCATCTCCTGGACGATCGTGTTGATCGCCTCGTCGCCGTAGAGCCCGTCGCGATCCTCCACCAGCGAGTACGCCTCGTCGATGAAGAGCACCGAGCCCTTGGCCGCCTTGAACTTCTTTTTAACGAGCGGCGCGGTCCATCCCACGTACTTGCCCACCAGATCGCTCCGCCCGACCTCCACCAGGCCGCCCGAGGAGAGCAACCCGTTGTCCTTCATGATGCGGGCCATGAGGCGCGCCACGGTCGTCTTGGCCGTGCCGGGGTTTCCGGCAAAGACCATGTGCATTGAGGGCCGCTCCGTGCCGATCCCCCTGCCCGCAAACAGCTTCTGGGCCTTGTGGAAGTCGATGGCCTGAAGGATCACCTCCTTGACCGACCGGAGGCCGGGCATCTCCATCAAGTCCTTATAGGCGTCGCCCTTCGGCTTTTTCGCCCGGTTCTCCGACTTGGCGGAGAGCTCCCGGTACTGGGGGTGGAGCTCCGTCCTCAGGTAGCTGTCGTACCAGCGGTCGAACAGCTTGTTGAGGTCGGTGCTGAGGTACCCGGACTCCTCGCGGGGCAGGCTTTTGAGGAGAGACCGGCAGTCCTCGATGCCGTTTTTCGCGGCGAGGCGCTTCAGGTACCCCCGGGCCTCCCGGGTGAATACGAGCTCCTCGTCCAGCCTGACGAACGTGAGGCCGTGGAGTTCTTCCATCAACTGCTCGTACAGTTTGGACTCCGAGCGCCCCATCTCCAGGATGGTCAGGGTCCCGCGGCGGAACTCGCGAATCCTCGACGCGACGGAGGCGACGAGCTCGAAGGAGGCGTCGGCGTGTCCGGACTCCTCTCCTCTGTCCTCCAGGGAGAACGCTATCGCCAGGGCGCAGCCCAGCTGCGACTGGTAGAGCTCCTTCAGCTTGTCCTCGTAAAAGCATTCGAGCAGGCCGCCGTCGACGCTGCGCGTCAGGGTGCAGTAGCGCCGCCCCATCAGGCGCCCCCTCTGGAGGAGGGAACGCAGCAGCAGCTCCCGGACGGAGCGGCGAACCTGAGGATCGTCCGACACGATGACGTAGTGGACCGGGTTCCCCTGAAAACGGTCCGGGGAGCGTTCGTCGAAGATCCGCTCGATCTCGGGGAGAAGGGAGGCGCTGCACAGCAGCCGCTTCGCCTCGGCGATGGCCTCGCTCTTCGTGCAGGGGGTATCGAGCAGCACCTCCTCGCACTCCGACTCCGTGCAGGCTTTGATGAACGCCATGCCCAGGTCGGTTTTGTAATTGTCGTCGTCTTCGATGTAGTCGTTCCTGTCCGCCAGGTTGAGCATCCGGGAAAAATCCCCGGCGGTGATCTCCCGGGTATCGAGGATTTTCCCCTTGAGCCGGGTTTGAGCGCGAAACTCCTCGAAGGCCTCCGCGAGATCCCGGCGGTTCATCGAGACGGCGTCCACGAACAGGGCGGCGCCGATGGAGACGTTTCGGTCCTCGAAGTCCGAGATGAAGAAGGCGATCGTCCCCTTCGTCCTCGCGTTGGCGTCCGCCGTCAGGGCCTTGAGACGGGATCGCACGCGCCTTGACTGCCGATCGCCGCTCTCCAGGGCCTTCTCACTCTCAAATTCAATCTTGTAGAACAGCATCGTCGTCCTCCCGTTCTTTCATAAAGGTATTCAGGCCGTTGGGAACAATCCATTGAGAATAATCCACTGGGAGCAACCCATCGGGAACGATCCGTCGGAATCTTTCGTGTGCGTGGTTGTCTGTCTCTGGCGCGGCGCGTCTCTTCCATTATCGGGCATAGGGGGCGTGGCGTCCCGTCGGCTTCAGGAAAAAATTTTTCCGGATGAGCGGCGAACGGTTACGAAGG